>JBGSBH010000041.1:0-13769 GCA_041730635.1 Cypionkella sp. | reverse complement strand
TAAAATTGCTATTAGTACAGAAAGCAAAGAAGAAGCAGATAAGTTGTTCAACGGACTTTCAGCTGGTGGTACTGTAGAATTTCCTATATCGGATAGTCCTTGGGGATCCTATTTTGATGCCCTTCGATCTGCACCCGGTCGCCGCGGGCGGAGATGAACACCCCCAGCCTATTCTCGACCTGCACCAGATTGGCGTCGAACTGACCGAACAGCGGGCCGAGCAGGCGCTGGTCTTCGAATGCGATCTCGCTGCGCGCGCGGCGCGACGCGGGCGCCTGCGGAAACGGAACGGCGCCCTCGGCGCGAACGGGTTTACGGGCCATGCGCTCCTTTCGCGGCGACGGGCGCGGCCGCGCCGGGTCGGTGACGGTAGAATAGGAAAGCGATCGCCGCGGACAAGCCCGCCGTCCGCTCGTTCCCCACAAATGTCGTTCGTCGAAAGCCTGATCCGCTTGTGCGGCGTTCGATTGACACGGTTGCCGGCACGGCGGATGGGAGCCGCGAATGTTGCAAGGGTCCGGCACAGCCATGAACAACGCATCGAGCCGCATGCTGATCGCCGTGGGTGCCGCCTGGCTGGCGGCGGGGCCGGCGCTGGCGCAGAACGAGGAGCCGGCGAGCGATATCGTCGTGACCGGCGACCGCGAGCGCGAGGAGCGGATCGTCGCGGAAATGGCCCGCGGATTGACCCTCAACCCGCCGGTCGACAAGCCGGTGGCGCGGTTCGCCGAACCGGTGTGCATCGGCGCGTTCGGCGTCAAGCGGGCGCCCGGCGCGGCTTTCGTCGATCGGATGAGCGCGAACGCCCGCGAGGCCGGCGCCCGGGTCGGCGGGGCCGATTGCCGGCCCAACGTCCTCGTCGGCTTCGTCGGAAACGCGGCGAGCGACATCCGCCGCGTGCGCAAGGAGCAGCCGGGTGTTTTCGTCAGCATCCCGCGCTGGGAGATCGAACGCGCGCTCAAGGAACCGGGGCCGGTCAAGGTGCTGAGCTCCGCCGAGACCCGCAGCGACAGCGGGGAAGCGATCGATCCCGACAATCCGACCAACAAGCTGCTCTCCGGTTCGCGCATCTCGCTTCCGGTTCAGCGCGCGCTGACCGCGGTCGTGGTGCTGATCGATCGCCGCAGCACGTCGGGCATGACCGCGCAGCAACTGGCCGACTACGCGACGCTGCGCGCGCTGGCGGCGACGCGGCCGGTCGAGGAAGGGACTACCGCGGCGCGGGAGACCATCCTCTCGCTGTTCGGCGATCGCGATCCGCCAGACGGGCTGACGGACTTCGATCGGGCCTATCTTCGCGCGCTCTACAACGGGCCGGCGAATGCCCGCGCGGGAACTTTAGCGAGCGAGGTAGCGCGCGAGTACCGGCGGGGCCGGCCCTAGCGGCTACGCCGGCGCGAGCGCGGCGACCCGCCCTTCGAGCGAGTTGGGGCCCGCGGCGGCCAGCTCGACTTCGACCAGGTCGCCGATCGCGTGGTCGCCTTCGAACCAGACCGACTGCAGCCAGGGCGACTTGCCGAGCCACTGGCCCGGCTTCTTGCCGGCGCGCTCGACGAGCACCGTGCAGCGCTTGCCGAGCGAGGCGGCGTTGAAGGCGAGCTGATCGCGGCCGAGCGCGGCCTGCAGGCGTTGCAGCCGCTCGTCCATCACCCCGGCGGGCACCGCGCCCGCCATCGACGCCGCGGGAGTGCCAGGGCGCGGCGAGTACTTGAAGCTGAAGGCCTGGGCGTAGCCGACCGCGTCGACCAGGCGCAGCGTGTCGGCGAAGTCGGCCTCGCTCTCGCCGGGGAAACCGACGATGAAGTCACCCGACAAGGCGATGTCGGGCCGGGCGGCGCGGACCGCATCGAGCAGGCGCAGGTAGCTGTCCACCGAGTGGCTGCGATTCATCGCCTTGAGCACCCGATCGGAACCGCTCTGCACCGGCACGTGCAGGAACGGCATCAGCTTGTCGACTTCGGCGTGGCACCGGAGCAGGGCGGCGGTGAAATCATTCGGGTGACTGGTGGTATAGCGAATGCGCTGCAATTCCGGGATCTTGGCAAGTTCTCTTATGACGCCGTCCAACCCGCACTCGCGCCCGGCCCCGTCATCGCCCCGCCAAGCGTTCACGTTCTGCCCGAGCAGCGTGATCTCGCGCGCTCCCTGGTCCACCAGCCGCCGCGCTTCGGCGATCAGATCGGCGAACGGGCGCGATATCTCGGCCCCGCGGGTGTAGGGGACGACGCAATACGTGCAGAACTTGTCGCATCCCTCCTGGACCGACAGGAACGCCGTCGGGGAGCGTTTCTGCCGCGGGGGCAGCGCGGCGAACTTGGCGATCGGCGGCATGTCGGTATCGCACGCCCGCCGGCCCGCCACCGCCTCCTCCAGCATCGCCGGCAGCCGGTGATAGGCCTGCGGGCCGACGACCATGCTCACCGCCGGAGCGCGGGCCATGATCTCCTCGCCTTCGGCCTGCGCCACGCAGCCGGCCACCGCGATCAGCGGCGCGCGGCCGGCCTGGTGGCCCGCCTTGGCCAGCCGGCCGATGTCGGAATAGACCTTTTCCGCCGCCTTTTCGCGGATGTGGCAGGTGTTGAGCACGACCAGATCGGCCTCCGCACCCTCGGCCGCCGGAGCGATCCCCTGCGCGGCGAGCAGTTCGGCCATCCGCTCGCCGTCGTAGACGTTCATCTGGCAGCCGAAGCTCTTGACCCTGAAGGTCTTCGGGGCGGGTACGGGGCGCATGAAGGCGCGCCCGTTAGCGCAGACCGGTCCGCCGCGCTAGCGCGCCATCGCCGCGCCGATCGCCCGCCGCGCGGCGGCCGAGATCGCCTTGCGCCCGGCCAGCGCCTCCCCGCCGAGGGGCGGCAGGAACACCAGCGTCAGGCGGATCGGGCGCAGCCGCGCGAGGATGCGCTTGAAGTTGTCGAGCCCGTGCTCCTCGCCCACCCAGGCGATCCGCTCGGCGTCCTCATAGGCCAGCAGGACCGGCTGGACCGATACCCCTGCCGGGAGCGGATCGAGCGCCGACAACAGCGAGGATTTGAACGGCAGCAGCCCCGCGCCGTCGCTGGTGGTCCCTTCGGGGAACAGCGTAAGGCTGCCGCGCTGGTCCATCGCCGCGCGCACCTGGCGAACTTGCTCGGCGATGCTGGCGCGGTCGTGCCGCGCGATGAACACCGTGTCGTTCATCTGGCACAGCCATTTGAGGAAGGGGAACGCGGCGAGCCCGTCATGGGCGACGAACGCGCTGCCGGTCGCGTGCGCCAGCGCGGGAATGTCGAGCCAGCTGACGTGGTTGGCGAGCAGCAGCGCGCCGCGCACCGGCCGGCCTTCCACGCGCAGATGCAGCCCGGCGATCGCGCCGACCGCGGCGAGGAACACCCGCGGCCACCAGCGCCCCGCGCCGACCAGCCGCCACAGCAGGTGCAGCGGGGTGCACAGCACCAGCATCGCCAGCATCAGCACCAGCCGGAAGCCGATCAGCGCCCAGCCGAGCGGGCGAATCCGCGGGGCCGGCAGCGCGTACGCCATCAGCTCTCGCGGTCGAGCCGCACGCCGTAGAGTTCCATCCGCTGATCGACCAGCCGGTATCCGAGCTTCTCGGCGATCTGCTTCTGCAGCAGCTCGAGCTCGGGGTCGACGAATTCGACGACTTTGCCGGTCTCGACATCGATCAGGTGATCGTGATGCGCTTCGGGCGCCGCCTCGTAGCGCGCGCGGCCGTCACCGAAATCGTGGCGGTCGAGGATGCCGGCTTCCTCGAACAGCCGCACCGTGCGGTAGACGGTGGCGATCGAGATCTTCGGGTCGATCGCCGCCGCGCGCTGGTGCAGCATCTCGACGTCGGGGTGGTCCTCGCTCACCGACAGGACTTGCGCGATGACCCGCCGCTGCTCGGTGATCCGCAGGCCCCGTTCGGCGCAGAGCTGTTCGAGGTCGATCGTCTGCACGGCGCGCTCCGGAATTGAGATGCGCCTGCGAACCTAAGGGTCCGCAGGCCAAGTCTCAAGCCTCAGGCGGCGGGCTTCTTGCGCCGCCCCCGCTTCTGGCCCGGTTTGCGGCCCAAGCCGATCTGCTTGGCCAGCTCGCGCCGCTTGTCGGCATAGTCGGGCGCGACCATCGGATAGTCCGCCGGCAGGTTCCACCGCGCGCGATACTCTTCGGGCGTCATGTTGTAATTGGTCTTCAGGTAGCGCTTGAGCATCTTCAGCTTCTTGCCGTCTTCCAGGCAGACGAGATGGTCGCGCTTGACCGAGGCGCGCACCGATACCGCCGGTTCGGGCCGGGCCTCTTCGACTTGCGGCGTTTCGCCAAGGCCCGCGAGCGCGCCGTAAACGGTGGTGATCAGCGCCGGCACGTCTTCGACGGCCACGTTGTTGTTGCTGACATGGGCGGCGACGATGTCGGACGTGAGCGTGATCAGCGTCTCGGACATGTCGGTCTGCAAAGTTTCCATTCAAACCTCTTCGAAGCAATTAGCAGAGAACGATTATGTTCTGTTTGTCGCGGCCTCGCCGTTGCTAAAGCAGTTTTCTTCGATAGGCACAAGCGCCCGGCCGGAGCGGTTCCGACGTAGCGGGGCGGTGCGATGGGCAATTCTACAGTAAATAGGCGAACGTAATCGCGTCGAGCTTGTCGCCGTCGGTCGTTCGGTAATAGTGTTTTCGCCGCCCGATCGGCTGGAAGCCGAACCGTTCGTAGAGCCGCCTTGCCGGATTGTTCGCACGCATTTCGAGAAACAGCCGCTCCGCACCGCGACCGCGCGCGTCCGCCGCCGCGTGCCGGAGGAGCGCGGTGCCGAGCCCGCGGCCGCGCCACGCCGGCACTACCGCGATTAGCAACAGCTCCTCTTCGCCCGGTGCCGCGCGCACCTGGGTGAAGCCCGCCGCCTCGCCGGCGCCGTACGGCACGCGGCCGGCGCCGTCGAGCAGGCGCACATGGGTATGCGGGAACACCAGCGAGTCGCTTACCTGGCGCCGGGTCCAGGCCTCGCCCCAGCGCGGATCGAACGCCGCGTCCAT
Source organism: Cypionkella sp. (assembly GCA_041730635.1). GTDB lineage: Bacteria > Pseudomonadota > Alphaproteobacteria > Sphingomonadales > Sphingomonadaceae > Tsuneonella. The sequence goes on along the minus strand of JBGSBH010000041.1, from coordinate 8,760 downwards.
CACCGCCATGATGGAATCGAGGTCCTCGTTCATGCAGGCGGCCGTGCGTCGGGTGCCCGCCCGTAGATCGGCGTCAGCTTGCTGGTGAGGTGATGGAGGTTGAGCGCGCCCGCATACCGCGCGTCGGGCAGAAGGGTGCGGGTCTGGCCCGATCCACGAAGCGCTGCGAACTCTTCCGCTCGCGAACCGACGATGATCGCCTCGTCGAAACGTGCTGCGGCTTCCCGGGGCGGCAACGAGAGGATCGGCCCCGCCGGATGCAGCGCAGCGGTGAACGGCTGGACGAACCATTCGCCGTGCCCTCCTTCCATGCACACGAGAAAGTCAGGCGGGTCCGCTACGTCCAGCGAGCCTGGAAGAAGCGCGCCGGTGAGGTCGTTCATCTGTGCGACGAGCGACAGGGTGGGGTAGCCCAGGACTTCGGATCGCCACGCGACCCCCAGCGCCCCGGCGACTGCCAGGCCGATCCGCACGCCGGTGAAGCTGCCCGGGCCGAGCGACACGCGAATTTGCTGGGCGCGGCCCTTGTCCGGCAATTCGGCGATCATCGGCACGAGGTGTTCGGCATGGCCGCGGCCGAGGATCGCGTGGCGGCTATCGATCTCGAGCCCGTCTTCGAACAGCGCTACGGAGCACGCTTCAGTCGCGGTTTCGATGGCGAGCATACGCATCGGCCCGCCGTTGCCTCAGCGACCGGCGGCCCGCAAGGGTCAGACGACCGTGTTGAACCGCTCGAAGTCGGGGCGCGGGCTGCGCTCGAAGATCGTTGCCAGGTCGCCGTAGCCTAGGGTCGAGATGAAGTTCGCGCGCACGCTCGGCTGGTCGGCGAAGAACGCCTGCTCGACCGCCTCGGCCGAGAACCCGCTCATCGGCCCGGTGTCGAGACCCAGCGCGCGCGCGGCGATGATGAAGTAGGCGCCCTGCAGCGAGGAATTGCGCAGCGCGTGCGGCTCGCGCGCGGCGCGATCGGGCCACCAGTTCTTCGCGCTCTGATCGTGCGGGAACAGCCACGGCAGGTTGTCGTGGAAATCGAGGTCCATGCCGATGACCACGCTGACCGGCGCGGCGAGGATCTTCTCCGCGTTGCTCGGCATCGCGCAGGCCGCAAGCTTCGCCTTGGCTTCGCCCGACACGCACCACACCAGCCGCGAGGGGAGCATGTTGGCGCTGGTCGGGCCCATCTTCATCAGGTCCCAGATCGCGCGTAGCTGGTCGGTCGAGACCGGGCGGTCGAGATAGCCGTTGTACGTCCGGGCCTGCCGGAAAATCTGGTCGAGCGCGGCCTCGTCGAGCGGCCGGCTCATGCGGCGCGGACTTCGGTCACTTCCGGAATGTAGTGCTTCAGCAGCCCCTCGATCCCGTGCTTGAGCGTCGCGGTGGACGACGGGCAGCCCGATCAGGCGCCCTGCATCTGAAGGTGCACCACGCCGTCGCGGTAGCCGCGATAGACGATGTCGCCCCCGTCGTTGGCGACAGCAGGGCGGATGCGGCTCTCGAGCAGATCGTGGATCTGGGCGACGATGTCGGCGTCGGCCGGGTCTTCCTCGACGCTCAGCGCGTCGTCGGCGGGGACGGCGAACCCGCTGGCGTCGCCGCTCGCGAACAGCGGCATGCCGCTGACGAAATGATCGAGCAACACCGCCACCACCTGCGGCTTCAACTGCGACCAGTCGGCCCCGGGCGCGGCGGTGACCGCTACGAAATCACTGCCGAAGAACACCCCGGTCACTTCGCCGGTGTCGAACAGCGCTTCGGCCAGCGGGCTCGCCGCGGCGGCTTCGGGCGAGGCGAACTCGCGCGTGCCGGCGGGCATTACCTGGCGGCCGGGCAGGAACTTGAGCGTCGCCGGGTTGGGGGTGGTTTCGGTCTCGATGAACATGCCGGCGATGTAGGGTCCGCGGCGGGGCGGGGCAAGGCGCGCGCGGCCACCGTTTCTTGCCGTGCATTCACTATCCCTTCACCCGCGCGTTTCCTATAGAGCGCGCGTATGAGCCTACTCTCGCGTGCCGCCCGGCACCTCGCGCCGCTTCTCCCGCTCGCCCTGGTGATCTCGCCGGTCTCGGCGCAGGTCGCCACCGCGCCCGCGGCCGCGCCGCGGCACCTCCAGACCGGCAGCGAGACGCCGTGGATCTACCGCGGCAGCGATGTGCCGCGCGACCAGGAGTGGCTGTTCGGCGAGATGCCCAACGGGCTGCGCTACGCGGTGCGCCGCAACGGGGTACCGCCCGAGCAGGTGTCGATCCGGGTGCGGATCGACGCGGGCTCGATCCACGAGGAGGATCACGAGCAGGGCTTCGCGCACCTGATCGAGCACATGACCTTCCGCGAGAGCAAGTACCTGGCCGACGGGGCGGCGATACCGACCTTCCAGCGGCTCGGCGCGACGTTCGGCAGCGATACCAATGCCGAGACCACGCCGACGCAGACGGTGTACAAGCTCGACGTGCCGGAGGCGAACCCCGGCAAGCTCGAGGAAGTGTTCAAGCTGCTCTCGGGCATGATCCGCGAGCCGGCGCTGTCGGCGAAGAACCTCGCCGAAGACCGCCCGATCGTGCTCGCCGAGAAGCGCGAGCAGGCGGCGGCCGCGCAGCGGGTGGCGGAAGAAAGCCGCAAGACGATCTTCGCCGGGCAGCGGCTCGCCAACCGGCTGCCGATCGGCACCGAAGCGACGCTCAATGCCGCGACGCCGGAAACGGTGCGCGCGTTTCATCAGCGCTGGTATCGGCCGGAAAACACGGTGATCGTGGTCGCCGGCGACGCCGACCCCAGGGCGCTCGCGGTACTGGTCGAACGCTGGTTCGGCGACTGGCGCGGCAAGGGCCCGCATGTCGAGCCGCCCGCGTTCGGCGACCCGGTGGCCCCCGCCGGGGCGGACAAGGCGAATCCGGTCGGCGAGACTCAGGTGCTCGTCGAGCCCGATCTGCCGCGCACCTTCACCTACGCGGTCGCCCGCCCGTGGCGGCCGGTCGACGACACGATCAAGTACAACGAAGGGCTGCTGCTCGATTCGCTGGCCCAGGCGATCATCAACCGCCGCCTGGAATCGCGCGCGCGGGCAGGCGGCTCGTACCTCTACGCGCAGGTCAACCAGGACGACGTCAGCCGCACGTCCGACGCGACTTTCGTCAGCTTCGCGCCGCTCACCGACGACTGGCGCGCCGCGCTCGCCGACGTGCGCGGGGTGATCGCCGATGCGCTGGCGACTCCGCCGACGCAGGAGGAGATCGACCGCGAGATGGCCGAGTTCGAGGTCGCCTTCGCGAGCTCGGTCGAGCAGCGCGCGGTGCTCGCGGGATCGAAGCTCGCCGACGACATCGTCCAGGCGGTCGACATCCGCGAGACGGTCGCCGCGCCCGAGACGGTGCTGCTGGTATTCAACGGGATGCGCGATCAGTTCACGCCGGCCAACGTGCTCAAGCACACCCGCGCGCTGTTCACCGGCTCGGTGATCCGCTCGGTCTACGTGACCCCCGACGCCGCCGAGGCGACCCCGGCGGCGCTGCGCACCGCGCTGCTGGCCCCGGCACGCTCCGACGGCAGCGCGCGGCTGGCGGCGCGGGCGATCTCGTTCGCCGACCTGCCGCCGGTCGGCCCCGCGGGGACGGTGGCCGAGCAGGCGCCGCTCGGCGTGCTCGATATCGAGCGGATCCGGTTCGCCAACGGAACCAGTGCGCTGTTGTGGAGCAATAACGCGGAGCCCGGGCGGGTGACGGTCAAGGTCCGCTTCGGTTCGGGCCGGCGCGCCTTCGCGCCGGAGGATGCGGTGTACGCCAAGCTCGGCGAGGCCGCGCTGGTCGGCTCGGGCGTGGGCGAGCTCGGCCAGGAGGAGCTCGACCGCATCTCCACCGGCCGCAAGATGGGCTTCGACTTCGCGATCGACGACGGGGTGTTCACCTTCACCGCGCAGACCCGCTCGGCCGACGTTGCGGACCAGTTGTATCTGTTCGCCGCCAAGCTCGCGATGCCGCGGTGGGACGCCAACCCCGTGCTGCGCGCCAAGGCGGCCGCCCGGCTTGCCTACGAGAGCTATTCGACCAGCCCCAACGGCGTGTTCGAGCGCGATTTCGACTACGAGCTCTATGGCCGCGACCCGCGCTATGCGACCCCCACTCCGGCCCAGCTCCAGGCGGCGACGCCCGAAGGCTTCCGGCGGGTGTGGGAGCCGTTGCTGAAGCAGGGTCCGGTCGAAGTGCTGGTGTTCGGCGAATTCGACAAGCCGACAACGCTCGAGGCGCTGCGCACGACCTTCGGCGCGCTGCCGCCCCGGGCGCCGATCCCGGCCGAGGCGCGCGCCCGCACCACCACGCGCGCCCCCGCCGCGGCGCCGCGGGTGCTGTATCACCGCGGCGACGCGAACCAGGCGGCGGCGGCGGTGGCCTGGCCGACCGGGGGCGGGGTCGAGGGCCTGCGCGAATCGCGCCAGCTGCAGATCCTTTCCGACTTGTTCAACAACCGCCTGCTCGACGAGATGCGCGAGCGCACGGGGGCGAGCTATTCGCCGCAAGTCGCCAACGAATGGCCCGAGGATGTCGCTTCGGGCGGGTCGATCAAGGCGCTGGCGATGGTCCGTCCGCAGGACGTGCCGGCATACTTCGCCGCGACCGACGAGATCGTCCGCGATCTCACCACCACGCCGGTGACCGCCGACGAGCTGGCGCGGGTGACCGAACCGCTCAAGCAGTCGATCAGCCGTGCCTCGACCGGCAATACTTTCTGGCTGTGGCAGCTCGAGGGGGCGAGCACCGACCCCCGGCGCGTGGCGCTGCTGCGCTCGCTGCTGGTCGACTACACCCAGACCACCCCCGAGGCGATGCAGGCGCTGGCGCGCAAGTACCTGCTCGGGCGCGAGCCGTTCAAGCTGGCGATCATCCCCGAAGGCCAACAGCTCGCGACGCGGCTCGAACTCGCCGCGCCGGCAGGCACCGCAGCGGGCCGCTGAGCAGCGCGCGACACTCGACCTTCGCCTGCGCCAAGTTTATTGCGCTTCCCCTGCCGCGCTCGATCCGGTTCGGGTAAGCGGCAGGAGCTTGGCAATGGAAGCGAACGGCAGTGCCGCAGCAATGGACCCCCGATAGCTGGCAGGCGGCCGAGGCGCGCCACCTGCCGCACTATGCCGATCCCGCCGCGCTGGCCGCGGCCGAAACGGTGCTCGCCGGGTATCCGCCGCTGGTGTTCGCCGGTGAAGCGCGCGCGCTGAAGGCCGATCTCGCCGCCGTCGCCGGCGGGCACGGCTTCCTGCTGCAAGGCGGTGATTGCGCCGAGAGCTTCGCCGAGTTTCATCCCAACAACATCCGCGACACCTTCCGCGTGCTGCTGCAGATGGCGGTGGTGCTGACCTTCGCCAGCAAGCGGCCGGTGGTGAAAGTCGGGCGGATGGCCGGACAGTTCGCCAAACCGCGCAGCTCGGACTTCGAGACGCAGGGCGAGCTGACGCTGCCGAGCTATTTCGGCGACAACGTCAACGGGATCGAATTCACCCGCGAAGCCCGCACCAACGATCCCCAGCGGATGGTCCGCGCCTATTCACAGGCGGCGGCGACGCTCAATCTGCTCCGCGCGTTCGCCGGGGGCGGCTATGCCAACTTGCGGCAGGTGCATCGCTGGACGCTCGATTTCATGGGCCGCAGCCCGTGGGCCGACAAGTTCAAGGACGTCGCCGACCGGATCGGCGAAGCGCTCGACTTCATGGAAGCGTGCGGGGTCAATCCCGAAACCTTGCCGCAGCTCGAGCGGACGTCGTTCTACACCAGCCACGAGGCATTGCTGCTGCCCTACGAGCAGGCGCTGACCCGGCGCGACAGCCTGACCGGCGACTGGTACGACTGCTCGGCGCACATGGTGTGGATCGGCGACCGCACGCGCTTCCCGGGCAGCGCGCATGTCGAATTCTGCCGCGGGATCGGCAATCCGCTCGGCATGAAATGCGGGCCGAGCCTCGACACCGACGACCTGCTGCGGTTGCTCGACACGCTCAATCCGGGGCGCGAGCCGGGGCGGATGACGCTGATCACCCGCTTCGGCGCCGACAGGGTCGAGAACGGGCTCCCGCGGCTGGTGCGCGCGGTGACGCGCGAAGGCCACCCGGTCGTGTGGAGCTGCGACCCGATGCACGGCAACGTCGTCAAGTCCGACAGCGGCTACAAGACCCGCCCGTTCGACCGCATCCTGAGCGAAGTGAAGGGCTTTTTCGCGGTCCACCGGGCGGAAGGCACGCATGCCGGGGGGATCCATATCGAGATGACCGGCCAGGACGTGACCGAGTGCGTCGGCGGCGCGGTGGCGATCACCGACGAGGCGCTGGGCGATCGCTACCACACCCATTGCGACCCCCGCCTCAACGCCGCGCAATCGCTCGAGCTCGCGTTCCTGCTTGCCGAAATGCTCAATCTCGAAGTCGGCGCGCGGCGGGCGGACGCCGCCTGACCGGGATCAGGGCAGCAGCAGCGTCGAGCCGGTGGTCCGGCGCCCCTCGAGATCGCGGTGCGCCTGCGCGGCTTCGGCCAGCGGATAAGTCTGGCCGATCGCGACCTTGACCTTGCCGGCGGCGATCATCGCCCATAGCGCGGCGGCGCCGGCGGCGCGTTCGGCCGGCTCGCGGTAGTAATCGAACAGCGTCGGCCGGGTAACGAACAGCGAGCCCGCCCGCGCGAGCACGCCGAGATTGACCCCGGTCACCGGTCCGCTGGCGTTGCCGAAGCTGGCGATGACCCCGCGCCGCCCGGTCGCGCCGAGGGACGCTTCCCAGGTCGAGGCGCCGACCCCGTCGTACGTCGCCCGCACGCCGGCGCCGCCGGTTGCCTCGCGCACCGCCGTGGCGAGGTCGCTCGCGGCGGGATCGAGCGCGAGTTCGGCGCCGAGCCGCAGCGCCAGCGCGCGCTTGTCGGGCGATCCCGCGGTGGCGATCACCCGCACCCCGCGCGCGGCGAGCCACTGCACGAGCAGTTGCCCGACCCCGCCGGCGGCGGCGTGGACCAGCGCCCACTCGCCCGGCGCCACCGGGGCGACCCATTCCGCCAGCATCTCGGTCGTCGCACCCTTGAGCAGGACCGCCGCTGCGGTGCGCGAATCGATCCCGTCGGGCAGCACGAACAGTTCGCCCGCATCGACCACCTGGGCATCGGCATAGGCCCCCCGGCTGGGGCCGAAGGTCGCGACGCGGTCGCCCGGCCGCACCGAGACCACGCCGTGGCCGACGGCCTCGACCACGCCGGCCGCTTCGAGCCCGAGCGTGCCGGGCAGGGCGACCGGGTAGAGGCCCGAACGGTGGTAGGTGTCGATGTAGTTGAGCCCGACCGCCTCGTGCCGGATCAGCGCTTGGCCGGGCCCCGGCGGCGCGAGATCGACCTCGCGCCAGCCGATGACCTCGGGCCCCCCGGTTCGCTCGATGAATGCCTGCCGCGTGCGCATTGGCGCTCCTCTTGCCCTGAGCCTGCGGCGACAGGACACGCGCGGTCTTTTCTTGGCAACATAAATTAGCCACGCTCGTTATCCTCGAGCGGATGCGGGAGAAAGCGGTGCCTCAGACGAGCGAGCGTGCCCCGGTCCAGGCCGACGGTCTGGCGGCGGCGTTCCGCAAGACGCGGAAGCTCAGCGAGACGCTGGCCGCGCCGCTGTCCGACGCCGACGCGACCATCCAGTCGATGGACGATGCCAGCCCGGCGAAATGGCATCTCGCGCACACGACCTGGTTTTGGGAAACCTTCCTGCTGCGCGACCACCTTGCCGGCTACCGACCGGCCGAGGCGAGCTGGGCGTACCTCTTCAATTCCTACTACGAGGCCGAAGGCGCGCGGCTGGCCCGGCCTCGCCGGGGGCTGCTGTCGCGCCCGGCGCTCGGCGAAATCCTCGCCTGGCGTGCTGCCGTCAGCGCGGCGATGGAGCCGCTATTGGCTCGCCCGGCGCTCGATCCGCTGATCCGCCTCGGGATCGCGCACGAGCAGCAGCACCAGGAACTGTTGCTGACCGACATCAAGCACGCGCTGTTCCACAACCCGCTCGGCCCACCGATGTGGCAGCACACGCCCGCGCCGCCGCTGGCGAGGGCCGGCGAGATGGGCTGGCATGCGCATCCCGGCGGGATCGCGCTGATCGGGCACGAGAGTTCGGGCTTCGCGTTCGACAACGAAGGGCCGCGGCACCGGGTGCTGCTCGAACCGTTCGCGCTCGCCGAGCGGCTGGTGACCAACGGCGAATGGCAGGCCTTCATCGACGATGGCGGCTATCGTACGGCAACGCTGTGGCTGTCGGATGGCTGGGCTTGGGTCCAGCGCGAGGGCATCGAAGCGCCGCTTTACTGGCGCGGCGACGAGCACTTCACGCACGCCGGCTGGCAGCCGCGCGATCCCGCCGCGCCGGTTACCCACATCGCATTTTTCGAGGCCGACGCCTATGCCGCGTGGGCCGGCGCGCGGCTGCCGACCGAGTTCGAATGGGAAGCAATCGCACAAGCCCACGATCCGGCGGGCGGCCACCAGCTCGACGCCGCGGGCCCGCCGCTTCCGCGTGGGGGAAGCGCGCTGTTCGGCGACGGCTGGCAATACACTCGCTCGGCCTATTTGCCCTATCCACGATTCCGCCCGGCGGCAGGGGCGGTGGGCGAATACAACGGATAACCGCAAGGCAGCCTTGTTGTTTCCGTTTATTTTTTGGGGGTCCCTTGAGTTGTACGAGAACACTGACGCACTTGCTGTAGTCCGCGCGCTTCGCCCGGACGAACCAATCACGCTCCTTCGCCCGCACGCTGCAACGCGCGCTGCCCGT
>JBGSBH010000040.1:0-13893 GCA_041730635.1 Cypionkella sp. | reverse complement strand
ACGAAGATGTGCGCGTCGTCCTGGGTGAACTGGCGCACCCGCATGATCCCGTGGAGCGCGCCGTGCGGTTCGTTGCGGTGGCAGCAGCCGAATTCCGCCATCCGCAATGGCAGCTCGCGGTAGCTGGTGATGCCCTGCTTGAAGATCAGCACGCGCGCCGGGCAATTCATCGGCTTCAGCGCCATCCACTCGGCCGCGTCCGACACCAGCGGGCCTTCGTCTTCGGTATTGGGAACCTCGTCTGGGATGACGAACATGTTCTCGCGGTACTTGCCCCAGTGGCCGGACTTCTCCCACTGCCGTGCGTCCATCACCTGCGGGGTCTTGACCTCGAGGTAGCCGGCGGCATCGAGCCGGCGGCGCATGTACGCCTCGAGCTCGCGCCAGATGCGGTAGCCCTTGGGGTGCCAGAAGACGCTGCCGTGCGCTTCCTCCTGCAGATGGAACAGGCCCATCTCGCGCCCCAGCTTGCGATGGTCGCGCTTGGCCGCTTCCTCGAGCCGGAAGAGGTGCGCGTCGAGCTGTTTTTTGTTCAGCCAGCCGGTGCCGTAGATCCGCGTGAGCTGGGCGTTCCGCTGGTCGCCGCGCCAGTAGGCGCCGGCGACGCGCGTAAGCTTGAACGCCGCCGGATCGAGCTTGCCGGTCGAGGGCAAGTGCGGGCCGCGGCACATGTCGAGCCAGGCGCCCTCTTCCCCCGGAGGGCCCGAGTGATAGACGGTGAGCTGCTCGTCCTCGGGCAGCTCGGCCGCCCATTCGGCCTTGAAGGTCTCGCCCTCGGCGCGCCACTTCTCGATCAGCCGCTCGCGGCTCCACACCTCGCGGGTGAGCGGCTTGTCGGCGCGGATGATCTCGCGCATCTTCTCCTCGATCGCCGGCAGGTCGTCGGCCGAGAACGGTGGCCGGTTCGCGGGCGCCAGCACGTCGTAATAGAACCCGTCATCGGTCGCCGGGCCGAAGGTGATCTGCGTGCCCGGCCACAGCGCCTGCACCGCTTCGGCGAGAACGTGTGCGTAGTCGTGCCGGGCGAGCTCGAGCGCGTCGGCCTCGTCGCGGCTGGTGACGAGCGCGAGCGCGGCGTCTTCTTCGAGCGGGCGGTTGAGATCGCGCAGCTCGCCATCCACCCGCGCGGCGAGCGCGGCCTTGGCGAGCCCGGGCCCGATCGCCGCGGCGATGTCCGCCGGGGTGGTGCCGGGAGCGACCTCGCGCACCGAACCGTCGGGCAGGCTGATCTTCAGAAGCTCGCTCATGAGTACCTTCGTGTCTGTGGACGGCCCTTGGCACAAGGCGGGGCGCGCCGGAAGGCGTCAGGTGGAAGCGGTCTCGGGAAGCTGACGCCGCCTTGCCCGAAACCGGGCGGCGGCGGATCGGGCTAACGCGCGACCGACCACCCCCGGGTACCCGGGGTGGTGGTAGTGCTCCGGCTGGCGGCACGCTGTCGCATGGTGATGTCCATAGCCGGCGATGGTTACCGGCTCAACCCGTGAACCGGCGGGCGCCGTGCGCCGCGATCATCCGATGCGTGCCCGCGAGCGTTGCCGAGCGCTCGCGCACCGGCGCGCTGAAGCGCCATTCGCAGCTCGCCGCCTGGGGGGACAGCTCGACCGCCATGTAGCCACGCCGGCTGGTCTCGGCCCACCGGAGCTGCGGGTTCTGGCGCCGCAGCATCGCGGCGAGCGCGTCGGGCGCCACCTTGCCCAGCGTGCCCTCGAAGCCGGGTGAGGTGACAGACTGGCCGGCAAACTCCACTCCGGCAGCCTCGCCGTCGTGCGCCAGCTCGAACGCCCAGGCGTTGTGCGTGTCTCCCGTCAGCGTGACGAGGTTGGCGTCGGCCTGCCGCGCCGATCGCAGCAGCCGCGCGCGGGCGGCCGGATAGCCGTCCCACGCGTCCATGTTGGCGGGCAGTCCCGCCCGGCTGGCGGCGACCGCGGCGGTCAGCCGGCGCTTGACGTAGTCGGGCGCGTCGGCCCCGGCTTGCTCGGCGAGCTCGGGCGGGGTCGCCAGCCGGCCCATCACCACTTGTTGCGCCAAGACCTGCCATCGGCGCCCCGAGCGGACCGAGGAGGCGAGTCCGGCGGCCAGCCACCGCTCTTGCGCCGGGCCCATCATCGTCCGCCGCGGATCGGCGTAGGCGCCGTGGCGCAGCGCCGCCAGCGCCGCGTCCGCGCGTTCCGGCGCGACCCCCTTGAGCAGCCCCGCGAGATCGAGCGGCTTGTCGCGCGAGGTGAGGCGGGTCTCCAGCCGGAACAGCGTGGCGAGGTCGCCGATCTCGTACTGCGCCCACGGCGCGTCGCTGATCGGCAGCCATTCGCTACGCGCGCGGATCGCCGCGCGTTTGCGCGCCGCCCACGGACCCTCGGTAGCGGGGTCGTGGTTCTCCGCACCGCCGCGCCACGAATCGTTGGCGCTCTCGTGATCGTCGGCGACCGAGATCATCGGATAGAGCTGGTGGAGGCGCTGAAGGTCGGGATCGCGGCGATAGCTGGCGTAGCGCAGGCGGTAGTCGGCGAGCGCAACGAGTTCGCCCAGCGGCTCCATCTCGCGGCCCGCCGTCCGCTGCTCGGGCGCCGGGTAAGTCCCGGCGCCGTACTCGTAGAGATAGTCGCCGAGGTGCAGCGCGAGGTCGAACTCGTCGGCCGCGGCGGCGTGCGCGTAGGCGTTGAAGTAGCCGAAACCGAGGTTCGAGCAGCTGAACACCGCCATCCGGAAGCGCGCCAGCGGCCCATCGGGCAGCGTGCGGGTGCGCCCGACTGCGGACAGCGAGCCGTCAGGGGCGATGAAGCGGTAATGATACCAGGTTCCAGGGGCCAGACCGCGGGCGACGCCCTTGGCGCACCAGTCGCGGTCGGGAGAGGCGAGCGCAGTGCCACCGGCGCGTACCCGAGCGAAGTTCGCGCTATCGGACAGCTCGAAGCGCAGCCGCGCGGGGCGAGTGCCGACGTAGCGGGTCCACAGCAGCACCGAGCCGGCCGACGGCTCTCCGCTCGCGACGCCATGGCTGAAACCTTTGGCGGACTGCGCGGCGAGCGGGACGGCGGTCAGGCCGATTCCCAGCGCCCCGCCCCTCAGCAGGGCCCGGCGGCTCAGCGGGGCAAGCGCCGCAGTGGCGGGTGAGTGGCTGGCTGGCATGAACGGCAATCCCCTTGGTGTGAGCATGCTGCCCCCTCGCACGGTATCTGTCACGCCGCGATTGACTGGCTGGCCGCGCCGCGCCCATGAGCTAGCCATGAGCGCGTTGCAGTTCCGCGACATCGATGGCCGGGGGATCGCCTTCCGTCACCTCCCCGGCGCTGCCCCCGCGATCGTGTTCCTGCCCGGCTACATGAGCGACATGGCGGGCGGAAAGGCATCGGCGGTGTGGGCATGGGCGGAGCGCGCAGGGCGCGAATGCCTGCTGCTCGACTACTCGGGCTGCGGCGAATCCAGCGGCGCCTTTGCAGACGGCACGCTCAGCCGGTGGCGCGACGAGGTGCTAGCGCTGATCGATGCGGTGCTCGCCGGGTCGGTGATCTTGGTCGGTTCGTCTATGGGCGGCTGGCTGATGCTACTCGTGGGCGAGCGGCTCGGGCCGCGGTTGCATGCGCTGGTCGGCGTCGCCGCTGCGCCCGACTTCACCGACTGGGGGCGGACCGACGAAGAACGGGCGAGGCTGGCGGCGGGGGAGACGGTGTTCGACCCCAACCCTTACGGTCCGGAGCCCACGCCGATGCACCCGGGCTTCTGGACCGACGGCCAGGCCAACCGCCGCCTCGAAGCCGAGATCACGCTCGACTGCCCCGTCCGGCTGATCCACGGGATGCGCGACGCGGACGTGCCGTGGGAAGTGTCGCACCGCCTCGCCGCGGCCCTGCGTTCGCCCGACATTCACCTGACGCTGGTCAAGGATGGCGACCACCGGTTGAGCCGCGCGGGCGATATCGCCCTGCTGCTGCGCACGATCGGCTCGCTGTAGAGGAACCCATGCTCGCCCTCCTGCTCCCGCTCGCCCTCATGCAAGTTGGCCCCGCGCCGACCACCTCGCCGGTCACCGCCGTGCCGCCCGAACTGCAGAACCGGCCCGTCCGCAATGCGCCGCTGCCCGACCGTGCGCCGAGCCGCCCGGCGATCGAGCAATGCCTCGATACGGCCCGCGCGGACCCGGCAAAGGCGCGCGCCTATGCCGAGGAATGGGTGGCGCGCACGCAGGGGTTGCAGCGCGCGGCCGGGCGCCACTGCCTCGGCGTCGCGGCGAGCAACGCGGGCGACTGGGCCGGCGCCGCCGCGGCGTTCCTCGCCGCGCGCGACGAAGCCGTCGAGCTCCGCTTCCGGGCGCGCATGGGGGCGCTCGCGGGCAGCGCGCTGCTGGCCGAGGGGAAGCCCGCCGAAGCGCTCGCCGCGCTCGATGCCGCCCACAGCGAGGCCGCCGGCGATGCCCCGCTCGGTGGCGCGATCGCGCTCGACCGGGCCAGCGCGCTGGTCGCGCTCGAACGGCTGGTGGAGGCCGGCGCCGCGCTCGGCGAAGCGCGCGCGCTGGTGCCCGAGGAACCGCACGCCTGGCTGCTCTCCGCCACGCTCTCTCGCCGGCAAGGCGATCTCCCCGCCGCGCAGACGCTGATCGAGCGCGCCGCCGAACTCGACCCGCGCGATCCGGCGATCGGGCTGGAAGCTGGGGTCATCGCCGCGCTCGGCGGGCGCGACGCGGCGGCGCGCCGGTCGTTCGAATCGGTGCTCGCCGCCGCGCCCGACGGGCCCCCCGCGGCGGCCGCCCGCGCCTATCTGGCGCAACTGCCGCGATGATCCCGCTGTCGGTCCTCGACCTCGTGCCGATCCGCGAGGGCGCGACGCTGGGCGAGGCCTACGCGGCGACCGCCTCGCTCGCCCGCGCCGCCGAGCGGCACGGCTACCGCCGCTTCTGGGTCGCCGAGCATCACCTGATGGAGGGGATCGGGGGCGCCGCCACGGCGGTGGTGCTGGCGCATGTCGGCCACGCGACCTCGACCATTCGCATCGGTTCGGGCGGGATCATGCTGCCCAACCACAACCCGCTGGTGATCGCCGAGCAGTTCGGCACGCTCGACGCGCTGTTCCCGGGGCGGATCGACCTCGGTCTCGGGCGCGCGCCGGGCGCCGGACCCGAGCTTGCGCGGGTGCTGCGCAAGAACCTCCACCAGGCAGCAGAATTCTTCCCGCAGGACGTCGCCGAGCTGCGTGCGCTACTGGTGGGCGAGCCGCCGCTGCCGGTGCGCGCGACCCCCGGGCACGGGGCTCGGGTCGAGCTGTGGATGCTCGGCTCGAGCCTGTTCGGCGCCCAGCTCGCCGCCCGCCTGGGGATGCCCTATGCGTTCGCCTCGCACTTCGCGCCCGATCATCTCGATGCCGCGCTGGCGCTCTATCGCGAGCGGTTTCAGCCGTCGCCGTGGCTCGAGCGGCCCCATGCGATGGCGGCGATGACCGTGTTCGCCGCCGAGACCGACGCCGAGGCCGAGCTGATCGCCAGCAGCCAGCAGCAAAGCTTCGTGCGGCTGCGCACCGGCGAGCCCGGGCGGCTGCCCCCGCCCGTCTCCGGCTATCGCGACAGCCTGTCCGCGCCCGCGCAGAGCCTGCTCGCGCATATCGGCCAGGCGAGCGCAATCGGCTCGCCCGCCACCGTACGGGCGGCGATCGGCCGGTTCGTCGAGCGCACCGGGGCCGACGAGATCGTAGTCTCGGGCGCGACCTACGATCCGGCGGCCCGCGAACGGTCGCTGGAGCTGACGGTCGAGGCGCTCGCCGGATAGATCGGGCGCCTCGGGCGTAACATCGGAGCCGGGGTTGCGGCGCCAGCGGCATCCGCCTAACGGCGCCACATTGCTGCAGGCCGCGGCAACAATATAACAAGGGCCCGCGTGGCACCCGGCGGGCCGACGGAGCACGCCCGATGGTCGCCACTCCCGCCGACCCGCACACCGCCCTGATCCGTACGCTGAGCCAGCGGCTGCGCGATTCGATGCTGCCCGGCGATCAGCCGTTCGACCGCAAGCGGCTCGACGAAGCCGCCCGCTTCGTGCTCGAGGCGGCGGCCCGGCGCGAGCCCGGCGAAGGAACGATCGCGGTCGCTTCGGCCAGCGACGAGCGGCGCTTCATGCGCATCGCGCTAGTCAACGACGACATGCCCTTCCTGGTCGATTCGGTGGCCGCCACGGTCGCCGCGCACGGGCTCTCGATCGACCGCCTGCTGCACCCGGTGGTGGCGGTCGAGCGCACCGCCGACGGCGAGCTCGTCGGCCTGCCGCGCGGCAACGGCGAAGCGGCGCGCGAATCCATGATCTACCTCGAGACCCCGCGCACCGACGCGCGCCAGCGGCGCGAGCTCGAGGCCGACTTGCGGGTAACCCTGGGCGACGTGCGCGCGGCGGTGGCCGACTGGCCGAAGATGCGCGCGGCGATGCTGGCCGACGCCGAGCGGCTGGACGACCCCGAGGGCGCGGATCTGCTGCGCTGGCTCGAAAGCGGGATGCTGACCCAGCTCGGCCACCTCACCCGCCACCGCGACGGCAGCCATTCGGCGGTGCTCGGCATCTGCCGCAAGAGCGCGAAGGCGATCCTCGCCGACGCCAGCTACGAACGCGCGTTCGCATGGTTCGAGGATGCGGCGCGGAACGGCGGCCGGGCGCCGCTGATCATCAAGGCCAACCGCCTGTCGAACGTCCACCGGCGGGTGCCGCTCGACCTGTTCATCGTGCCGATCTTCGACGGGAAGCGCGTCGAGGCGCTGTCGATCCATTGCGGGGTGTGGACCAGCGCCTCGCTCGCCACCCCGCCGGCGCAAGTGCCGCGGCTGCGCACGCAGCTCGCCGGGCTGACCGAAAAGTTCGGCTTCGACCCGCACGGCCACGCGGGCAAGGCGCTGGTGCATGCGCTGACCGCGCTGCCGCACGATCTCATCATCGGTTTTTCCGATGCCGACATCGAGCGCGTCGCGACGACGATGATGAGCCTGGTCGATCGGCCGCGCCCCCGCCTGGTGCTGGTCGAGGCGCCGCTGTCGCGGCACCTGTTCGCGTTCGTCTGGCTGCCGCGCGACACGCTGTCGACCCAGGTGCGCATGCGCATCGAGGATCTGCTCGAGGAAGGCGCCGGGGCCAAGGCGCTCGACTGGAGCCTGCAGGTCGAAGGCGGCAACCTGGCTTTGCTGCGCTACGTGCTCGATTTCCGCGACAATGCCGGCCCGCCCGATGCGGCGGCGATCGAACGCGCGATCGAGCACCTCCTGCGCGGGTGGAGCGAAGCGGTCGAGGCCGAGCTCGCCGTTGGCGAGGATCCGGCGCGGGCGGCCGCGCTCGCGGCGCGGTTCGCCGAAGCGTTCCCCACCGGTTACCGCACGTTGTACGGCCCGGCGGAGGCGGCGCAGGACATCCGTCGCCTGCGCCGGCTCGCCGCGCTGGCCAGCGGCACGCCTGGCGCGTTGCCGCTGCGCGATGCCCGGCTGTACCAGGCCGAAGGCGACGCGCCGGGCCGCCTGCGCCTGAAGGTGATCCAGCTCCACGGGGCGCTGGCGCTATCGGACTCGGTACCGGTGCTCGAGAACTTCGGGTTTCGGGTGCTCGAGCAAATCCCGACGATCCTCAGCGCCGCGGGCGACGGTACGACGACGCCGGGGACGATCGACGAGTTCGAACTGCAGCTCGCCGAAGGCGATGAGGCCGGCGAGGTCCTAGCCCGCGCCGAAGCGATCGAGCAGGCGATCGGCGATGTCCTCAACGGCGCGGCCGAGGACGATCCATTCAACCGCCTGGTCGTCGGCATGGGGCTCACCGCGCGCCAGGCGAACTGGCTGCGCGCGCTCTACCGCTATCTGCGCCAGGCGGGGGTCGGCTTCACCATCGGCACCGCGGTCGACGCGCTGCGCCGCGCGCCGCAGGTTACTCGCCCGCTGGTCGCGCTGTTCGCGGCGCAACACGATCCCGCGTTCACCGGCGACCGGGCGGCCGAGCGCGCCGGGCACGAGTATGCGATCCGCCGCGGGCTCGGCCAGGTGGCGGCGATCAACGACGACCGGCTGCTGCGCAACTACCACGCGCTGATCGGCGCGGTGCTGCGCACCAACGCGTTCGCCCCGGCGGCGCGCGAGGCGCTGGCGTTCAAGCTCGATTCGGCGCTGGTGCCGGGCCTTCCCAAGCCGCTGCCGTGGCGCGAGATCTTCGTCTATTCGCGGCGGGTCGAAGGCATCCACCTGCGCGCCGGGCCGATCGCGCGCGGGGGCCTGCGCTGGTCCGACCGGCGCGACGATTTCCGCACCGAAGTGCTCGGGCTGATGAAGGCCCAGCGAGTGAAGAACGCGGTCATCGTGCCCACCGGCGCCAAGGGCGGGTTCTATCCCAAGCAACTGCCCGATCCCGCGCGCGACCGCGAGGCCTGGGCGGCGGAGGGGCGCGCCAGCTACCAGGTGTTCATCCGCACGCTGCTGTCGGTCACCGACAATATCGCTGGGGGCAAGGTCGTGCACCCGCAAGGGGTGGTGATCCACGACGGCGAGGACCCCTACTTCGTGGTCGCGGCGGACAAGGGCACCGCGACTTTCTCCGATACCGCCAACGCGATCGCCGAGGAGGCCGGCTTCTGGCTCGACGATGCTTTCGCCAGCGGCGGTTCCAACGGCTACGACCACAAGGCGATGGGGATCACCGCCAAGGGCGCCTGGCTGTCGGTCCAGCGGCATTTCCTCGAAATGGGGGTCGACGTGCAGCGCGATCCCGTCCGCGTGGCGGGCTGCGGCGACATGTCGGGCGACGTATTCGGCAACGGCATGCTGCTGTCGCAAGCGATCAAGCTGGTCGCCGCGTTCGACCACCGGCACATCTTCCTCGATCCCGATCCCGATCCCGCGGCGAGCTGGCAGGAACGCCGGCGGCTGTTCGAGCTGCCCCGCTCGAGCTGGGAGGACTACGATCCGGCGCTGATCAGCAAGGGCGGCGGGGTCTACTCGCGCACCCTCAAGCGCGTGCCGATATCGAAGCAGATGCGCGCGGTGCTGGGGATCGAGGCGGCCGAGCTCGAGCCCGAGGCGCTGATCAGCGCGATCCTCAAGAGCCCGGTCGACCTGATCTGGTTCGGCGGCATCGGCACCTACGCCAAGGCGAGCAGCGAGGCGACCGCGCAAGTCGGCGATCCCGCCAACGATGCGCTGCGCGTCGATGCGGCCGAGCTGCGCGCCAAGGTCATCGGCGAGGGCGCCAACCTCGGCATGACCCAGGCCGCGCGGATCGAGTTCGCGCTGGGCGGCGGGCGCATCAACACCGATTTCATCGACAACTCGGCCGGCGTGAACTGCTCGGACAACGAGGTGAACATCAAGATCGCGCTCGCCGCGGCGACGCGGGCGGGGCGGCTCAGCGAGAAGAAGCGCAACGCGCTGCTCGAATCGATGACCGACGAAGTCGCCAACCTGGTGCTCGAGAACAACCGGCTGCAGGCGCTGGCGTTGTCGATCGCCAAGGCCGGCGGCGCGCCGGCGGTGGCGGCGCAGCTCCATCTGATCGAGGCGCTCGAGGAACGCGGCGCGCTCGACCGGCGGACCGAGGGGCTGGACACCGGCGAAGCGCTTGCCCGGCGCGCGGTCGACGGGTTCGGGCTGACCCGCCCCGAGCTGGCAGTGCTGTTGTCGTCGACCAAGCTGGTGCTGCAGGACGCGATCGAGCATTCGGCGCTGCCCGACGACCCGGCGCTCGTCGACCTGCTGCTCGCCTATTTCCCTTCGGCCATGCGGCGCACGTACCGGCGCGAGATCGAAGGCCATCAGCTGCGCCGGGCGATCATCGCCACCCAGCTCGCCAACCTCATCGTCAACCGGATGGGGATGGTTCACCCGTTCGAGCTGTCGGAAGAGGAAGGCGCGACGCTGGCCGACGTCTGCTCCGCCTTCGTCGCCGCCGAGAAGCTGTTCGGCGCGGGCGCGCTGTGGGCCGAGCTCGAGAGCGCGGCGATGCCCGAAGAGGCGCGCATCTATCTGTTCCGCCATGCCGCCGGCGCGCTGCGCAGCCAGATCGCCGATCTCATCCGCCTGGGCGCGGGGGGGACCGCGCCGAGCGCGCTGATCGCCGCGCTCGGCAAGCGCGTCGAGCAGCTGTCCGACGCCACCGGCGAATTGCTCACCCCCTCGTCGCGCGAGCAGTCGGCGCGGCTGATCGCCGAGTTCGTTCGGCTCGGCGCGCCCGCCAGGCTGGCGGCGCGCGTCGCGCACCTCTACGACGTCGACGGCTCGGTCGGGCTGGCGGCGCTGTCGCGCGATGCCGAGATCGACGCCTGCCGGCTGACCGCCGCGTTCACCGATCTCGGCCAGCGGCTCGGGCTCGACTGGGCGCAGAGCACCGCGGCGATGATGAACCCGTCCGACGTGTGGGAGCGGCTGCTGGTCGCGGGCCTGTCGCGCGACTTCCAGCAGATGCGGCTCGATTTCCTGCGCCGGCTGTCGCGCCGCAAGGGGGCCAAGGACGATCCGCTCGGCGCGGTCGCCGCCTGGTCGCGCGATCACGACGAGGCGATCCGCCAGTTCCGCGCGATGATCGGGCGCGCGCAGGGCCAGAGCCCGGTCGCCCCGGCGATGCTCGCGCAGATCGCCAGCCAGGCGCGCAACCTGCTCGGGCGCTAGCCGCCGGCTTGACGGAGGCCGCCGCGCTGGCCAAGCCGGGCGGCGGTGGATCACGCGGACATCGTCATCGTCGGGGCCGGGCACGGGGGCGCGCAGACCGCGATCGGGCTGCGCCAGCAGGGCTTTGCCGGATCGATCCTGCTGATCGGGCGCGATCCGCTGCCGCCCTACGAGCGGCCCCCGCTGTCGAAGGAGTATCTCGCGCGCGAGAAGCCGTTCGATCGCATCCTGATCCGCCCGGCCGGGTTCTGGGCCGAGCGCGATATCGCGCTGCGCCTCGGCATCGCGGCGACCGCGCTCGACGCGGCGGCGCATGCGGTCAAGCTGTCCGACGGCAGCTCGGTGACTTACGGCAAGCTGGTGTGGGCGGCGGGCGGCGACCCGCGGCGGCTGTCGTGCGGCGGCGCGGACCTTGCCGGGGTGCACGCGGTGCGCGACCGGGCCGACGTCGACCGGATGATGGCCGAGCTCGACGGCGGCGCGCGGCGGGTGGTGGTGGTCGGCGGCGGCTACATCGGGCTCGAGGCGGCGGCGGTCCTCGCCAAGCTCGGCTGCCATGTGACCCTGCTCGAGGCTTTGCCGCGCGTGCTGGGGCGGGTGGCGGGCGAGGCGATCGCCGAGTTCGTGCAAGGATACCACCGTGATCGCGGGATCGACCTGCGCACCGGGGCGACGGTATCCCGGCTCGTGGGCGAGAACGGCTGGGTCCGCCGCGTGGTGCTCGACAGCGGCGAGGCGATCGAGTGCGACATGGTGGTGGTTGGGATCGGCATCGTGCCGGCCGCCGGGCCGCTGATCTCCGCCGGCGCGAGCGGGGCGGGCGGGGTCGACGTCGACGAGTATTGCCGCACCACCCTCGACGACGTCTACGCCATCGGCGACTGCGCCGCGCACGCCAGCGTCTGGGCCGACGGCGCGGTCATCCGCCTCGAATCAGTGCAGAACGCGCACGACATGGCGGCAACCGTCGCCCGGCACATCATGGGCGGCGACGAGCCCTATCGCGCCTTCCCCTGGTTCTGGTCGAACCAGTTCGACCTCAAGCTGCAGACGGCCGGGCTCACGCTGGGCTACGACGCGGAGGTCGTCCGCGGCGACCCGGCCACGGCGAAATTCGCGGTGGTCTACCTCAAGGAAGGCCGGGTGATCGCGCTCGACTGCGTCAACAGCACCCGGGACTATGTCCAGGGCCGCAAGCTGATCGAAGCGCGCGCCGCGCCCGACCCGGCGGCGCTCGCCGACCCCGCGATCCCGCTCAAGGATCTCGCGTGATCGCCGGCTGAACCGCGGCGGTGCCGATCCGATCGAGCTCCCCCCGAGCCCACAGCGCCGCTTCGGCGACCACCGGATCCGGGTCCGCCTGCAACGCGGCGATCGCCGGCAGCAGCCTCCGGTCGCCCGAATTGCCCGCGGCGATCAGGCAATTGCGCACGAAGCGATTGCGGCCGATCCGCTTGATCGGGCTGCCCGCGAACAGCCGCCGGAACCCGGCGTCGTCGAGCGCGAGCAGGTCGGCCAGCCGCGGCGCGGCGAGCTCGGCGCGCGGCAGGAACGCGCGGTTGGCCGCGGCCGCGCTGGCAAACTTGTTCCACGGGCACACCGCCAGGCAATCGTCGCAGCCGTAGATGCGGTTGCGGATCGCGCGGCGGAACTCGTGCGGGATCGGCCCGGCGTGCTCGATGGTGAGGTAGGAAATGCAGCGCCGCGCATCGAGCCGGTACGGCGCGGGGAAGGCCGCGGTCGGGCAGGCAAGCTGGCACGCCATGCACGAACCGCAGCGGTCTTCGTGCGGCGCGTCGGGCGCGAGATCGAGCGTGGTGTAGATCGCGCCGAGGAACAGCCAGTTGCCGTGCTCGCGGCTGAGCACGTTGGTGTGCTTGCCCTGCCAGCCGAGCCCCGCGGCGGCCGCCAGCGGCTTCTCCATCACCGGCGCGGTATCGACAAACACCTTGACCTGCGCTCCCGGCGCCTCCGCCACCAGCCACCGGGCGAGCGCCTTGAGCGCTTTCTTGACCGTGTCGTGGTAGTCGCGCCCCTGGGCATAAACCGAGATGCGCCCGCGTTCGCGCGCGTCGGACAGCGCCAGCGGGTCCGCCGCCGGGGCGTAGCTCATGCCGAGGGCGATCACGCTGCGCGCCTCGGGCCACAGCCCTTGCGGGCTCGCGCGCTCCGCCACCCGCCGGGCCATCCATTCCATGCTGCCGTGCCGGCCTTCGCCGAGCCATTGCGCGAGCCGCTGCCCGCGCAGCGTGTCGGGCGCCGCGGGGGCGACGCCGAGCGCGACGAAGCCGAGCCGGGCCGCTTCCGCCTCCAGCCGGGTCCTCAATTCACCGAGGTTCACGTCGTTAACCAAGCTTGGGGTTGCTCCCGTTGACGCGGCCCGGTTAACGCAGGGCCCGATGCACGCCCCGCTAAGCTCCCCGGACACGACAGGCAACGACCGCCCGCTGGCGATCGAGGCGCGCGGGCTGGTCAAGCGGTTCGACGGCACGACCGCGGTCGACGGGGTCGACCTGGCGGTGCCTGAAGGGGCGATCTACGGCGTGCTCGGGCCGAACGGCGCGGGCAAGACCACCACGCTCAGGATGCTGCTGGGGATCATCGACCCCGACGCGGGCGTGCGCCGGGTGTTCGGGCACGAGCGGCCGCACGATATCGCCAAGCAGATCGGTTACCTGCCCGAGGAACGCGGCCTCTACCCGTCGATGAAGGCGTTCGAGGCGATCGGCTTCCTCGGCGCGCTGAGGGGGATGCCGCTCGGCGAGGCCAGGCGGCGCGGGCGCGAGCTGCTCGAACAGCATGGGCTGGGCCACGCCGCGGAGCGCCAGATCCGCCAATTGTCGAAGGGGATGGCACAGACCGTGCAGCTCCTGGGCACGCTGGTCCACCGCCCACGGCTGGTGGTGCTCGACGAGCCCTTCAGCGGATTGGACGCGCTCAATCAAGGCAAGCTCGAGCGGATGATCCGCGGGCTCGCCGCCGAAGGCACGACGGTGATCTTCTCCACCCACGTCATCGCCCATGCCGAGCGTTTGTGCGAAGGGGTGGCGATCATCGCCGGCGGCAAGGTGCCCTATGCCGGCAGCGTCGAGGAAGCGCGCGACCGCATTCCGGCACAGGTGCGGCTGGAGACCGCCGCCGGCGGCGGGGCGTGGCGCGCGGCGCGCCCCGCCGATGCGCGCCACGAAGGGCGCTTCTGGCTGTTCTCGCTGCCCGAAAGCGGGATCGAGCCACTGCTGCGCGCGCTGAGCGAGGGCGATGCCGGCATCCTCTCGCTGTCGATCGAGCGC
>JBGSBH010000039.1:0-14088 GCA_041730635.1 Cypionkella sp. | reverse complement strand
GCTCGACCGGGTGCGCGCCGCGAAGAAGCCCGTACTGTCCTGGGCGATCGTATACACCGACGATGGGGTCATGCTGGCGAGCCACGCCAGCGAGGTGTGGGTCGACCCGCTGGGCGGCGCGGTAGTGGCCGGCCCCGGCGGCAACCGGCTCTATTTCGGCGATCTGCTGCGCCGGCTCGACGTCAACGCGCGGGTCTACAAGGTCGGCACCTACAAGAGCGCGGTCGAACCCTACACGCTCGACGGGATGTCGGAGCCGGCGCGGGAAAACTACACGCAGCTCTACGGCGCGCTGTGGTCCGAATGGCAGGCCCATGTCGCCAAGGCGCGGCCGAAGGTGCGCCTCGGCGATGCGACCCGCGATCCGGCGGCGTGGTTCGCGGCCGCGGGCGGCGACGCGGCGACCGCGGCCAAGAACGCTGGGCTGGTCGATACGCTGGGCGACAAGATCGCCTTCGGCAAGCGCGTCGCGGCACTTGCCGGCGAGGACGAGTGGAGCGAGGCCCCCGGCGCCTATGCCGCGACCAAGCTCGATGCCTGGCTGGCCGACAATCCGCTGCCGGACGCCGGCGAGGCGATCGGGGTGGTGACGATCGCCGGCGAGATCGTCGATGGCAAGGCGGGCCCCGGCACCGCCGGCGGCGAGCGGATCGCCAAGCTGCTCGACGAGGCGCTCGAGGACGATCTCAAGGGGCTCGTTGTGCGGGTGGATTCGCCCGGCGGCTCGGTCATGGCGAGCGAGGAAATCCGCCGCGCGATCCAGCGCCACAAGGCGAAGGGCATTCCGGTCGCGGTCTCGATGGCCAACGTCGCGGCGAGCGGCGGCTACTGGGTCGCGACGCCGGCGCAGCGCATCTTCGCCGAGCCCGAGACGATCACCGGTTCGATCGGCATCTTCGCGGTCGTCCCGACCTTCGAACGAGCGGCGGCGAAGTGGGGGGTTGCCTCCGACGGGGTCAAGACCACACCGCTGTCGGGCGAGCCCGACCTCGTCGGCGGGCTTTCCCCCGCGGCCGACGCGCTGCTGCAGTCGTACGTCACCGACGGCTACGGCGATTTCCTCCGCCGCGTCGCGCAGGCGCGCAAGATGACCCCGGCGCGGGTCGACGAGGTGGGCCAGGGCCGGGTGTGGGACGGCGGCGCGGCGCGGCAGGTCGGGCTGGTCGACCAGTATGGCGGGCTCGACGACGCGCTCGAATGGGTCGCCGGCCAGGCCAAGCTGGCCGATGGCGAGTGGCACGCGCGCTTCCTCGGCGAGGAAGCCCGGGCGACCGATACCCTGCTCCGCCGGTGGCTGGTGGGTGACGACAGCGGGCGGGAAGCGCACGACCTGGTGGGAACGTTGGCGGCGCGACGCGAGGATGCGCTGTCGCGGCTCGCCGGAGACCTGGCGCGGCTGACCGGCACCCGCGGGATGCAGGCCTATTGCCTCGAGTGCGCGCCGCTTGCCCGCACCCCGGCCCCGCGCGCGCTCGAAGGCTGGCTGGCGAAGCTCGCGGCGCTGTTCGGATAGCCGCTTGCCAAGCCGGGACGGGGGTGGCAAAGGCCCGCCCCTGTCCGCCGCCGCAGCTCTGCGGCGCCGCCGGGACGGGCGCGTAGCTCAGCGGTAGAGCACACCCTTCACACGGGTGGGGTCACAGGTTCAATCCCTGTCGCGCCCACCATAATTGCAGAGACTTATGGGTCTCTCCGTCTGCTTCCATGCAACGAGCATGGAAAACGGCGGTTAGATTTGACGGTAAATTTCTCGAGATTGACCATGCGTCGCCTCAGTCAAACGAGGAGGTGGAGCGAAGCGCGCTGATGATTTCGTCCAGGCACTCCACCTTGTGGGGGTCGGGCATCCACTCGAACAACAGCCTGTTTCTGATCAAACTCACCATCGCTGGGTCGCCCGATATTAAGTCGCGAGCCCACTGCCACGCGTGGTCGGGATCGGGCAGCGGGGAAGTATAGACACCTGACTCGAGTACCGCACGCTTGAGTTCTCTCATCGCTGCCTTCCTGCCCTCCTGGTCTGGGGCCTCGATAAGCAGTTCAGCGATCCTCTGCTCTAGTGCCTCGCAATAGGCATTTATGGTCACCTTGCGATCGCCTCCCCCACCTAGAACACTGCCATGATGACAAATATCGTGATCACGGCGTAGAAGTAGGCCAAAATCAGCCGGTCGTCGGCCCCAAACACCGGGGCACTGCTCTGACGTATGAATATTCGATACAGGTGACACCCCACGATCAGTGTCGCCATCGTTAACCCGAGACTTCCGACAACGACCAGCGCGTCTGGCGCAAAGGCGCTGGACGTGATCGACGCTGCTGGCTCGAAATCATCCGTCCCGTCCGCGGTGCGATGCATGTTTCCCCTCGCGACTCTAGCGTCTTAATCGCGCTGGATGGGTATAAAACGACGTGGTTAAACGTAACCCAGTTATGATTTGCCAAACAGGTGACCTATCTTGGCGTGTCACGCGCTGTCCGAGATCGATGCCATGACCACCTACTGGTCCCGTTCTTCACAGGGCTGGGGGTCACAGGTTCAATCCCTGTCGCGCCCACCATTCACGCCCAGGCCGCTCAGGCCTCCGCGCTGCGCCGCGCAGGTGTCGGCAGCGCGCCTTCCATCGGCACGTCGAACCGCCGGATATAATCGCTCATCCGCTCGAGCACCTCGCCCTCGCTCAAGGCGAACTCGCCGAGGCTGTAGCGGTGCGGGCGGTGCTTCAGTGCGCGGCTGCGCTCGACGTAGCGCTCCATTCCCGGCACCGCCGAGTCCATCTCGAGGCCGAGGAAGCGGTAGACCCGCGCCATCGTGCCGCGCCAGTCGCGCTCCATGTCCTCGTACTGGACGTCGATCATCCGCTCGGCCGGGACCGCGCGGCGGGCATCCATCATCCGCTCGGTCATCAGCGCCGTCTTGCGCAGCCATTCGCGCCCGACCCGCGCCGGATCGGCATGATCCGAGTAGATGATCGTCTGGTTCCACGCGAGCGAGGCCGCGCTGCCGACCACCTGGCGCGGATCGCGGTGGGTAAAGATCAGCCGCGCCCCGGGGAACACCGCCAGCAGCGCGGGAAGATCGAGCATATGCTGCGGGGTCTTGAGAATCCACGGCCGCAACGAGCTTTCCCGCTGCGACCAGCCGATCAGCCGCAGCAGGTTCGCCATATGGCGATAGGCCGGCGTCGCATCCTCGCCCTCGCACCAGCGGCCATACGAAGGCACGTTCCACTGCGCCTCGTGCTTCATACCCCATAACGATGCGACGAGCAGCCCCAGTTCCTCCTCGGGCTCGTACGGCCCCGTCGGGTGGATCGAGAGCGTGCGGGGGTTGGCGAGCCGCGCGACCTTCATGATCCGGCCGGCGAGCTTGGGGCGGAAATCGGCCTTCCGCCCGGCCAGCACCTCCTCGAAATCGGGCCGCGGGACCGGGCTGATCGTCTCGAAGCTGCGGAGGTGCGCAAACCGGCGGTCGGCCGCGAGCAGCCGGTGCAGCCGGGTGGTGCCCGAGCGCATCGGCCCGACGATCACCACCGGGTGCGGGATCGGCCGGGCGAGGATCTCCGGGTGGCGCTGGAACCACATCTGCGTCAGCAGCCGGTCGCGCAGCACGTGGCGGAACTGGCCGGCGGCGGCGACCTCGCCGGCCGCGTTGAGCCGCGCTTCCGCCGCGATCGAGTCCAGAAGCACGTCGAGCGGGCGCTCGAACCAGGGGTCGCCGAAATCGTCGAGCCCGTTCTCGCGCACAGCGGTCTCGAGCATGTGCGCCTTGTCCAGCCGCACCGGCGCGAACGCCCCGATCCTGCGCCCCGCCCGCACGACCCCGTCGAGAAAGTCGATGAACGGCGTGCGCCGCGGCGGATGGACGATCGCTTGCTCCACCGAACCCCCTGATTTCGTTTCCGGCCGCGTGGCCGATGTAGCGCGCGCGTGACGGCTTTGTTCCCGCATTGCACCCCGCCGGGCAAGCGGGCATAGGCGCCGCCGATGCACGATATCCGCCTGGTCCGCGACGATCCCGCCGCATTCGATGCAGCGCTCGCGCGGCGCGGCGTGGCGGCCGCGGCGGCGGCGATCCTGGCGCTCGACGAGCGCCGGCGGGGGGCGGC
This sequence comes from Cypionkella sp., assembly GCA_041730635.1. Lineage (GTDB taxonomy): Bacteria > Pseudomonadota > Alphaproteobacteria > Sphingomonadales > Sphingomonadaceae > Tsuneonella. The sequence continues at coordinate 9,982 of JBGSBH010000039.1, read as the reverse complement.
GACGAAGGCGCAGGAACTGCTCCAGCGGCGCAACGAAGCGTCGAAGGCGATCGGCGCGGCGATGGCCCGCGGCGACCGCGATCTCGCCGACGCGCTGAAGGCCGAGGTTGCCGCGATCAAGAGCGACCTCCCTGCGGCCGAAGCCGACGAGCGCGAGGCCGCCGCGGCGCAGGACGCGCTGCTCGCCGGCCTGCCCAACCTCGCCGCGGACGACGTGCCCGACGGGGTCGACGAGGCGGCAAATGTCGAGCTGGACCGCTGGAGCGAGCCGCGCGGGTTCGCCTTTATCCCGCAGGAACACGCGGACTTCGCCCCCGCCCTCGGCCTCGACTTCGAGACCGGCGCGGCGATCGCCGGCGCGCGTTTCACTTTCCTCCGCGGCCAGATGGCCCGGCTGCAACGGGCGCTCGCGCAATTCATGCTCGACGTGCAGACCCTCGAGCACGGCTACACCGAATGCGCGACCCCGCTGCTGGTGCGCGAAGAGGCGATGTTCGGCACCGGCCAGCTACCGAAGTTTGCCGACGATAGCTTCGCCACAACCGACGGCCGCTGGCTGATCCCGACCAGCGAAGTCAGCCTCACCAATTCGGTGCGCGAGCAGATCGTCACGCTCGAAGCACCGCTGCGGCTGACCGCGCTCACCCCGTGTTTCCGTTCCGAGGCGGGCTCCGCCGGGCGCGATACGCGGGGCTACATCCGCCAGCACCAGTTCGACAAAGTCGAGCTCGTCTCGATCTGCCGCCCGGAAGATGCGGCGGCGGAGCACGCGCACATGCTGCGTTCCGCGCAAGTCATCCTCGAGCGGCTTGAGCTCCCGTATCGCACGATGCTGCTGTGCGCGGGCGACATGGGCTTCGGTGCGAAGAAGACTTACGACCTCGAGGTGTGGCTGCCCGGTCAGGGCGCATACCGCGAGATCAGCTCGGTCAGCTGGTGCGGCGATTTCCAGGCGCGGCGGATGAACGCCCGCTACCGCGCGGAAAACGGCAAGCCGGCGTTCGTGCACACGCTCAACGGCTCGGGCCTGGCGGTCGGGCGCACGCTGGTCGCGGTGCTGGAGAACTACCAGCAGGAAGACGGCTCGGTGCTGGTGCCGCAAGCGCTGCGCCCCTGGGCCGGCGGGCTCGAACGGCTCGTGCCGCTCGGCTGATGCGCATCCTCCTCACCAACGACGACGGGATCCATGCGCCGGGGCTCACGGTGCTGGAGGAGATCGCCCGGCAGTTCACCGACGACCTGTGGATCTGCGCCCCCGCCGAGGAGCAATCGGGGGCCGGTCACTCGCTGACCCTGAGCCGCCCCGTTCGGCTGCGCCGGCACGATCCGCGCCGCTTCTCGGTCAGCGGAACGCCGACCGACGCGGTCACCCTCGCCTTGCGCAAGGTCATGGACGGCCCACCCGACGTGATCCTGTCGGGGGTCAACCGCGGCGCCAACCTTGCCGACGACGTGACTTATTCGGGCACCGTCTCCGCCGCGATCGAAGGCGCGCTCGCCGGCATCCGCGCGATCGCGCTGAGCCAGGTCTACGCCAGCGAAGGATTGGGCGATTCGGTGCCGTTCGACGCCGCGCGGGCGTGGGGCGCCCGGGTGCTGGCGCCGCTGCTCGACGTGCCGCTGCCCCGGCGCACGCTGGTCAACGTGAACTTCCCCGCGCGTCCCGCCGACGCCGTGAAGGGCATCCGCGTGGTGCGGCAGGGCTTCCACGATTACTCGCGCGGCAGCGTGGTCGAAGGGCGCGACCCGCGCGGCTACCCTTATTTCTGGTTCGGCCTCGAAGCGATCGAGCACACGCTCGATCACGGGACCGATCTGGAAGCGATCGACGAGGGGTATATCTCGGTCACCCCGCTGCAGCTCGACCTGACGCACCACGCCTCGCTCGGGGCGATGGCCGAACGCTACGCCTGATGGCCGGGCGCGGCAGCCTCCGCGGCAAGCGCCCGGTCGTCGTCCGCCACCAGCCGATCCGCCGCGCCGTGCGCGTGCCGGTCTGGGCCGATCTCGGCATCCGCCTGGGCCTGGCGCTCGCGCTCGTGTTCATCGTCGTGCTGATCCACTGGTTCGATCGAGACGGCCTGATCGACCACTACGACGACCACATCAGCTTCCTCGACGTCGTCTATTTCACGATGATCTCGATCACCACCACCGGGTTCGGCGACATCGCGCCGATCAGCGACAAGGCGCGGCTGATCGAGGCGGTGATCGTGACCCCGATCCGGATCGCCGTGCTGTTCATCTTCGTCGGCGCGGCCTACGATTTCGTCATTCGCCGTAGCTGGGAGAAATGGCGCATGAAGCGCATCCAGGAACGCCTCACCGGTCATATCGTGGTGCTCGGCTTCGGCATCTCGGGCTCGGAGGCGGTGCACGAGCTGGTCGAGCGCGGCACGGATCCGAGCTGCATCGTGGTGATGGACACCGACACCGCGCGGCTTGCGGAAGCCGAAGCGATCGGCTGCAACGTGATGGAAGCCGACGCCACCCGCGACGAAAACCTCGTCGCGGTGCGGGTGGCCGAGGCGCACACGGTGCTGGTCTCCGCCGGGCGCGACGACAGCTCGATCCTGATCGTGCTCACCGTGCGCCACCTCGCGCCGAAGGTCCCGATCAGTGTCGTCGTTCGCGCGGCCGATAACGAACTGCTCGCCCGCCAGGCGGGGGCCGACAACGTGATCAACCCGGTGCGCTTCACCGGCTTGCTGCTCGCGGGCAGCGCGCAAGGCAGCCATGTGGCCGATTACCTGGTCGACCTCGCTTCGGTCGGTGGCAAGGTCCAGCTCGTCGAACGCCCGGTCCGCGCCGAGGAAATCGGCCACAGCATCGATCGCCTGGCCACCGGCGGCCGCGGCTTGCGGGTGTACCGGGGGGACGAGGCGATCGGCTATTGGGAAGCCGACCCCTTGCGCGAAGGCGACATCGTGGTCGAAGTGCTGCCGACCCATTCGGCCGGCTAGCCGGCGAGATAGAATACCAGCCCCATCGCGAGATAGGCGGCGAGCCAGTAGCCCGCGTCGATCACGGCCACCCGCGTCGGCACGCGGATGTGGCTGAAGCTGATCCACAGCGCCGGGATCACGAAGGCGAGCGCGAGCCCCCCGCTCATCATGAAATAGAGCCACGGCTTGGCCGCCAGCGTCGCTTCCCCCACGCGGGCGAACAGATGGCCGAGCATCGTCGCGGTGATCAGCAGCAGAACCGCCGAGAGCACGGCGATCCGCTCCGGCCGGGCGCGGGTCATGATCCGGCCGGCGGCGACCTTGCGGGTCTTCGCGCGGCCGAACGCGGGCCCGAACCACGCCAGCGCGAGCAACGCCGCGGCCAGCGCGGCGCCCACGACGGCGATCCAGTTGACGGGCCCCACCGCGAACCTCGCTTCGGCTTAAAGCCCGCCAAGTGTAGCGCAATCGCGCGCGTTGGTGTAGGGGCGCGCGCTTCATGGCCACCGTCACCACCGCGATCCCCGACCCGAAGAAGGTCGGCATGGTCAGCCTCGGCTGTCCCAAGAACCTGGTCGATTCCGAGCGTATCCTGACGACACTGCGGGCCGACGGCTACGCGATGAGCGCCGACTATGCCGGCGCCGACGTGGTGCTGGTGAACACCTGCGGGTTCCTCGATTCGGCCAAGGAGGAAAGCCTCGAGGCGATCGGCGAGGCGATCGCCGAGAACGGCCGCGTCATCGTCACCGGCTGCATGGGCGAGGAGGCCGAGGCGATCCGCGCGCGCTTTCCGCAAGTGCTCGCGGTGACCGGGGCGCACCAGTACGAACAGGTCGTCGAGGCCGTGCGCGAGGCGGCGCCGCCCAGCCTGGGGCCATATGTCGACCTGATCCCGCAACCCGATATCAAGCTGACCCCGCGCCATTACAGCTACCTCAAAATTTCCGAGGGCTGCAACCATTCCTGCGCGTTCTGCATCATCCCGCAGCTGCGCGGGCGGCTCGCCAGCCGGCGGATCGACGCGGTGCTGCGCGAGGCGGAGAAGCTGGTCGCCGCGGGCACCCGCGAGCTGCTGGTAATCAGCCAGGACACCAGTGCGTATGGGGTGGACGTCCGCCACGAACCGCGGACGTGGAAGGGCCGCGAGGTGCGCGCGCATATGACCGACCTCGCGCGCGAGCTCGGGCAATTGCGCACGCCCGAAGGCGACAGGCCGTGGGTGCGGCTGCACTACGTCTACCCCTACCCGCACGTCGACGCGGTGATTCCACTGATGGCGGAGGGGCTGCTGACACCCTATCTCGACATCCCGTTCCAGCATGCCAGCCCGGCGGTGCTGCGGGCGATGCGGCGACCGGCGAACGAGGCCCGGGTGCTCGAACGGATCCGAGCCTGGCGCGCCATCGCGCCCGATCTCGCCATCCGTTCGAGCTTCGTGGTGGGGTTTCCGGGCGAGACCGAGGACGACTTCCGCTACCTGCTCGAGTGGCTTGAGGAAGCGCAGCTCGACCGGGTCGGCGGCTTCCGCTTCGAGCCGGTGTCCGGCGCGCGGGCCAACACCTTGCCCGATCCGGTGCCTGAACCGGTCAAGGAAGAGCGCTACGCGCGGCTGATGGAAGTCACCGAGCGGATCAGCACGGCGAAGCTCGCGGCCAAGATCGGCCGAACGCTGCCCGTCATCTTCGACGAAGTGGGCGAGCCCGACGAGGACGGTGACGTGGGGGCAACCGCCCGCAGCCAGGCCGACGCGCCCGAGATTGACGGCCAGGTATTCCTGCGCAACGCGCCGACCTCGCTACGCCCCGGCGGGTTCGCCTCGGCACTGATCGAGGATGCAGACGCGCACGACCTCTACGGGGTGCTCGTCTAGAGCCCGAAGTGCGCGCGGTAGCGGGCGAAGCAGCGCTCGCCCGCGGTCAGCCGGATCAACGCACCCTCGGCCATCGCGGTGGCGCGGCGCGGGTCCTCCTCGACCGCCGGCCGGATGGCTTCGCGGTTCCAGTCTTCCGAGTGCTTGACGTCGAGCACCGCGTGGAGGGCGAAATAGCGGCGCTCGCGTTCGGACAGGCCGATCCGCCGCAGACCCTTGGCCACGCAGTCCGAGCGGTAGGGCGCGGTGAGCTCGATCGCCCCGAGCGCGCCGACGCTGTGCCAGGCATAGCGCCGCGCGGTGGCCATGGCGGTCATCGCGTTCGCCAACGAGAGGCTTTCCCAGGCAGTCGTTTCGATCGCCGGATCGAGCGCGAGCGTCTCGACCACCCCGTCGAGCATCGGGCCATGCATGCCCTTCTCGTTGCCGCGGCCCATCTCGTCCCAGTAGTTCCGTGCGAGTTCGAGTTTGGGGCGGGTCGGCAGCTTGACCTGGGTCATCGCCACCAGGTCGTCGAACCCCGCCTCGCCCGCCGCTTCCTGTTGCAGATACCAGCGCAGCTCGTCCTTGCTCGCTTCTTCCGCCAACCAGGGGAACAGCGGATCGCCCTGCCCGGGCCCGCTGTTCTGCAGCTCTTCGAACCACTCGATGAAGCCGTCCGGATCGGTCGGCGCGTCGGCCGCGCGGGCCTCGATATCCTCGCGCAGTTCCTCGACGAAGCCGCCCTCGAGCCGCAGCATCACCGCGTCCTCGGCGATCCGCGCCTGCCAGTCGCTGGTGGGGAACGCCGGCGCCAGCCGCTCGCGGTTCCAGTGCGCCAGCCGCTGCTGGAATTCGTCGTTGAGGAACTGCGATCGTCGCTCGCGGGCAAGCGGAAGGGAAGCCATGGTGAAGCCTTGCGAATTGAGTGGTGTGAAAAGCCAAGCGAGCGGCAGACGGATTTGGTTCCGGAATTCGCTTTTGTTTACGCGGCGCGCAGCGTGCGGAAGGTGATCGACCACCGGGTCGCGCCGAGCGGGGCGATCGAGTGTTGCCACTCCCACCGCACGGGGCCCGACAGGAGATACGCGGCCTGGGGTTCAAGTGGAAACTGAGCGCGCTCGAACGTCCCATCAGCGCGCTGCCGGCGCAGGCGCATGACCGCCGGCTGCCCGAGCGACAGGCCGATCACCTCGCCGTATTGCGGACGATCGCGGTGCCAGCCGATGCCGGCCCCGGCGTCGTAGCGCGTGACCAGCGCCTGGGCGAAATCGGCCGGATCGCGGCCGAAGCGCGGCGCCAGCCGGCTGCACAGCCCGCGCAGCCAGTCCGGCATCGGCGGTGCCTCCACCGGGCGGGCGCGCTGATAATCGTACGCCGAGCCGAAGTTGGCGGTGCGCCGCTTGCCCTCCCACGGACCGAACTGAAACGGCGTCGGCTGCGCTGCATCGACCCGCGCGGCGAGCCGCTCGGCCTCTTCCGGCGATACCGCCTCGCGCACCACGGAGAGCCCGGTGATCGCCGGCACCGCGGGCTGCTCTGCGGTTTCGAACAAGGCGAGTTGATCGGCCATCCGGCCGATATGGGTGCGCTACCGCGCGGGGGAAGCCTCCCCGAGCCCGGGCTGGACGATCGCCTGCCCCTCTCCATCGCGCAGCAGCCGGGGCTCGGCCACCGCCGCGGTTTCGATCCGGTCGAGCGCTTCGCGGGCGCGCTGATAACGCCGCGCGTCCGCCAGCCAGCCGGCGGCGGCGGCCGCGCCGGGAAGCCGTTCGACTTCGTCGATCGCCTTGTCGACCCGGCCGCTCTCGAGAAACAGCCGTGCGCGCTCGAGCCGCCGCGCCGGCTGCGGCGAGGGGGTGGTTTCGCGGCGGATCACGAATAGGCTCGAAATCTCGCTGCCGAGGCGCCCGACGGCCATGCCTTCCGCGTCGCTGGCAAGGCGGGTGCCGAGCACATCGAGCCGGGCGAGCAGCATGTCCTGCGTCATCGGCCGGCGAGCGAATTCGATCAGCGTCGCGACCGCATTGGGCTGCGCGTCCCCGAACCGCAGCCGCAGCGAGTCCGCCAGGTAGCCGAGCGGAACGCCGCGGTCGATCGCACGCCGCGCGGCGAAGGCGATCAGCAGCCCCTCGGCCCGGGCCGCGTTGCCCGCGGCGGCCTGCGCCTGAAGGTCGAGCCGCGCGAGCCGCTGCTCGGCCGCGGCGAGCCGCTGATCGATTCCGCCCTGCGCCTGGGCGCCCCGCTCCACCGCGGCGGCGGCAGTGGGGCCGGAGGTCGGTCCGGAGGCCGGGCGGGCGGGCGGTGGGTCGGTCAGCGCGGGCCGGCTCGCGGGAGGCGGCGGCCCGGCAAGCGGACTGCGAGCGGGATCGAATACGCCGCGCCAGGCGAGGTAGCCGGCCACCGCAGCTCCGATCGCGAACGCGGCGAGCATCGCGATCACGATCGGCTTCATCGATGCGCGCGCGGGGCGCGGCGGCGCAGGTTCGTACATCACCATCCCGTCGGGCGCATCATTGGCACATGTCGCGCGCCGTGGCCAGCAGCGCGGCATCCGACACTTCGGGCGCGACCGCGACCGCCGCCCAGCCTCCGCCCGCCGCGGCGGCGATCCGCGGCGCCAGCGCGGCCAGCGCAATGCGCTCGCGGGCGAGGCCGAGCCCGCCGCATAGGGCGGCGAATGCGCGGGCGGCTTCGCCCGAATGCAACGCCACTACCGCCCCTGCGCGCAGGGCGCTCAGCACACTCCCGTCCAGCGCGAGTGGCACCGCGCGGTAGACCACGCACTCGGCGATCCCGACGCCGGGCGGCGGCGCCAGCGGAACCCGTGCCGCGCCTGCCAGCCGCATCAGCCGCCGCGGCGGCGCCAGCGCTTCGATAACCGCCTGCAGACCGCCGCCGCCGACCGTTTCCACCACGAACCCGGCGGCGCGCGCGGCCGCGGCGGTACGCTCGCCGACCGCGTGGACCGGCAGCGCGGCCAGCCGCGCGAGTTCCTTACCGCCAAGGCGAAAGACGTTGGCGCTGCCGGCGAGGATGCCGTCGAAGCGGGCCGGATCGGGCGCCTGCCAGGCGACCGGCTCGATGGAGAACAGCGGCGCGGCGACCGCCGCGAGGCCCTGGGCTTGCGCCGCGCGCACCGTCTCGCTGCACCCCGGCTCGGGGCGCACGACGACCAGCGGGCGGCTCATGCCGCTCCGTCGAACAGCGCGGCGATGCCCGGGCTCGCGCGCGCCAGCAGGTCGGCGGCGAGGCGGGCGGGTCCCTCGCCGTCGCCCACCGCGACGCTCGCGGTACCTTCCACTTTCTCCACCCCGTCGGCGCTGTAGAGCGCGCAGGTCAGCGCGAGGTGGTCGCCCCGGTAGTGAGTGAGCACCGCGATCGGCGAGCGGCAGCTCCCCCCTAGCGCGGCGAGCAGCGCGCGCTCGGCCATCACCTCGGCGCGGCTCGGCGCGTGATCGATCGCCGCGAGCAGCGCGCGGGTTGTGGCATCGCCGGTGCGGCATTCGACGGCGATCGCCCCTTGCGAAGGCGCGGGCAGCCAGTCCTCGACCTCGAGCGGGGTGCCTACCCCGCTTTCGCCCAGGCGGGCGAGCCCCGCGGCGGCGAGCAGGGTCACGTCGGCCTCGCCCGCGGCGCGCTTGGCGATGCGGGTGGCGACATTGCCGCGGATCGGCACGATGGCGACGTCGGGCCGGCGGTTGAGCATCTGCGCGGCGCGGCGCGGGGCGCTCGTCCCCACCCGCGCCCCTTCGGGGATCGCGCGGATGCTCGCCGCGCCCAAGAGCACGTCGCGCACGTCCTCGCGCGGGAGCACCGCCGCGATCGCGATCTCCGCCGGGCGTATCGTCTCGACGTCCTTCAGCGAATGGACCGCGAGGTCGATCCGGCCATCGACCAGGCAGGCGTCGAGTTCCTTGGTCCACAGCGCCTTGCCGCCGATCTCGGCAAGCGGGCGGTCCTGGATGCGGTCGCCGGTGGCGGTGACCGGAACGATCTCGACCGCGTCGGGCGGCCAGCCGTGCGCCGCGCACAGCCGCGTGCGGGCTTCCTCCGCCTGCGCGAGCGCCAGCGGCGAGCGGCGGGTGCCGAGGCGGAGATGGGGGACGGGGCTCATCGGGCGTGCTTGCCGTAGCCCGGCAAATCCCTAAGGGAAAGGCGCATGGGCTTGGTCCTCGGGATAGAATCGAGCTGCGACGAAACCGCCGTGGCGCTGGTCGCGGAGGACCGCACGATCCTCGCCCAGCGGATCGCCAGCCAGGACGAAGCGCACGCGCCGTATGGCGGGGTGGTGCCCGAGATCGCCGCCCGGGCGCACGCCGAACGGCTGGCGCCGATGCTCGCCGCGCTGCTCGACGAAAGCGGAGTCGAGCTCGCCTCGCTCGACGCGATCGCCGCGACCGCCGGGCCCGGGCTGATCGGCGGGGTGCTGGTGGGGCTGGTCGGCGCCAAGGCAATGGCGATGGCCGCCGAGGTGCCGCTGTTCGCGCTCAACCATCTCGAAGGCCACGCGCTGAGCCCGCGGCTGGCCGACCCGGCGCTCGCGTTCCCCTACTTGCTGCTGCTGGTCTCCGGGGGCCATTGCCAGATCCTGCGCGTCGCCGGGGTCGGCCGCTACGAGCGGATCGCCACCACCATCGACGACGCGCTGGGCGAGGCGTACGACAAGACCGCCAAGATCCTCGGCCTGGGCTTCCCAGGCGGCCCGGCGGTCGAGCGGCTGGCGCGCGAGGGCGACCCGCGCGCGGTGCCCCTCCCCCGCCCGCTGGTCGGCAGCGGGGAGCCGCATTTCAGCTTCGCCGGCCTCAAGAGCGCGGTGCTGCGCGCCCATGCGAGCGGTCGCTACCCGGCAGCGGACATTGCCGCGAGCTTCCAGCAGGCGGCGGTCGACTGTGTGATCGACCGCCTCGAGCACGCCCTCGCCCGGGCCGAGCCGAGCGAGACGCTAGTGGTAGCGGGAGGGGTCGCCGCCAATGCCGCAGTGCGCGCGGCGCTCGAGAGGCTGGCGGCGGAGCGCGGCCTGCGCTTCTCGGCCCCGCCCCCGGCGCTGTGCACCGACCACGCGGCGATGATCGCCTGGGCCGGGCACGAGCGGCTCGCCGCGGGCCTGGCCCAGGCGATCATCGCCGCGTTGTCGGTGCGCAGCGCCGGGGGCGGGGCCGAGAAGCGCAGGCCGCGCTCCGCC
>JBGSBH010000038.1:0-14446 GCA_041730635.1 Cypionkella sp. | reverse complement strand
CCGGAGAGGACGCGGTCGCGGCCGCCTTGCGCGAAGCGCACGAGGAGCTCGGGATCGACCCGCGCGACGTTCAGGTGATCGGCCCGTCGGACCCGTTCCGCACCCGCACCGGCTACGATGTCACCCCGGTGCTCGGCGTGGTTCCGCCCGATCTGCCGATCGTGCCCAACCCGGCCGAAGTCGCCGACTGGTTCGAGCCGCCGCTCGCCTACGTGCTAGACCCCGCCAACCACCTCCGCCGGACGGTGGAATGGGAAGGCGCGCCGCGCACTTATTTCGAGATCGTCTGGCAGGGCCATCGCATCTGGGGGATCACCGCGGCGATTATCGGCAACCTGTCGCGCCGGCTCCAACGCGCCGAGCTGTTCGGTGGCTGAGCTGCCGCGCGCCGAATGGACGCAGCGCGCCGATCTCGCGCGCCTCGTCGCCGCACTGGGCCCCGCGAACACGCGCTGGGTCGGCGGCGCGGTGCGCGACACGCTGCTCGGGCTGCCGGTGCGGGACATCGACGCGGCGACCCCGCTGCCGCCCTCCGAGACGATCGAGCGGCTCGCCGCGGCGGGCATCCGCACCGTGCCGACCGGGATCGACCACGGCACCGTCACCGCGAGCCTTCCCGAAGGCCCGGTCGAGGTCACCACGCTGCGCCAGGACGTCTCCACCGACGGCCGCCGCGCCACGGTCGCCTTCGCCCGCGACTGGCGCGACGACGCCGCCCGGCGCGATTTCACGATCAACGCGCTCTACGCCGATCCGACGACATTCGAACTGTTCGACTATTTCGGTGGGGCGGAGGATCTCGCCGCCGGCCGGGTGCGCTTCATCGGCGACGCGCGCGAGCGCATCCGCGAGGACCACTTGCGCATCCTGCGCTACTTCCGTTTCCAGGCCCGGTTCGGTGCCGCGCTCGACGCCGAGGCCGAGGCCGCCTGCGCCGAGCTCGCCCCCAGCCTCAAGGGCCTCAGCCGCGAGCGCGTCGGCTGGGAGCTGCTCGCCCTGCTGGCGCTGCCCGATCCCGCGCCGACGATCGCGCGGATGCGCGAGCTTGGCGTGCTCGCGATCGTGCTGCCGGAAAGCGGTCCGCCCGAGATCGCCGCGCTTGCCGGCCTGGTCGCGGCCGAGACGCGCGAAGGGGTAGCCCCCGAACCGGTCCGCCGGCTCGCCGCGCTGCTGCCCCCCGTGCCCGCCGTGGCCGAGGCGGTCGCCGCCCGTCTGCGGTTGTCGAAGAACCAGCGCGCACGCCTGGTCTGCGCCGCGGGCCGGACGCTCGGTGCGGACACCGATCCGCGCGCACTCGCGTGGGCGGTGGGGATCGCCTGCGCGATCGACCGTCTGCTGCTGACCGGCGGCGATCCCGGCCCGCTCGCCGATTGGTCGGTCCCGCCGTTCCCGCTCAAGGGCGGCGAGATCGTCGCGCGCGGGGTCAGCGCGGGCCCGCAAGTGGCGCGGCTGCTGCAGGCGGTCGAACGCCGCTGGGTGGCCGAGGGATTCCCCGACCGCTCGCGGGTCGAAGCGCTGCTGGCCGAAGAACTCGCCCGCGGGGACTGAGGCGGCGGAGCCGCCCGGCTAGAACTTGTTGTCCTTGGGGAACCCGCGCGGCGGCAACCGGCCGGCGGCGCCGCGGGCGACCTTCCATTGCCAGACGTCGTCTTCGGTGCGGGTACGGCCGCTTTCGCCGCCCATCGCCCAGCTCAGCCCCTGCGCCAGCGTGAAGGTGATCGCGTCGGCCAGCCCGCCGTCTCGGTAGCGCTGCAGCGCCACCCCCTGCCCGCGGCCGAGGATCGGCATTTCCTCGAGCGCGAAGACCACCAGCTGGCGGGTGTCGCCGACGACCGCGACGTGATCGTGCTCGGGCGCGATCTCGCGCACCACGACCAGTTTCTGCCCCGGCTTCAGATTGACCACCTGGCGGCCCTTGCGGGTTTCGGCGAGCAGCTCGTCGGTCACCGCGGCGAACCCCTTGCCGCTCGATGCGGCGAGCAGCAACTGGCCCTTCGGACGGTGGACCAGCGCCGCGACGATCGCCGCCTCGGGATCGATGTCGAGCATCGTGCGCAGCGGTTCGCCGAACCCCCGCGCCCCGGGCAGCTTGTCGGCGCCGATGGTGAAGAACCGCCCGTCGTCGGCCGCGAGCAGCAGCTTGTCCGTGGTCTGCGCGTGCAGCGTGAAGGCTTCCTCGTCTCCTTCCTTGTATTTCCATTCCTGGCTCAGGTGCCCGCGCGCCGCGCGGATCCAGCCCCGCTTCGAGAGGATCACCGTCACCGGCTCCTTCTCGATCATCGCCGTCGGATCGAACTCGACCGTCGGCGCCGCTTCGGCGATCGTCGTCCGCCGCCGCCCGAGGGGGGTGTCCTCGGCGTATTCCTTGCGCAAGCTCGCCAGGTCGCGCTTCAGCCGGGTGCGCTGGCGGGCGGGGCTTTCGAGCAGCTTCTGGAGGTCATCCTGCTCCTTGACGAGCTCGTCGCGCTCGCGCCGCAGCTCCATCTCCTCGAGCTTGCGCAAGCTGCGCAGCCGCATGTTGAGGATCGCTTCGGCCTGGCGGTCGGTCAGTGCGAACTCCGCCATCATGACCGGCTTGGGCTCGTCCTCGCTGCGGATGATCTCGATGATCCGGTCGAGATTGAGGAAGGCGACGATGTAGCCCTCGACCAGCTCCAGCCGGCGGGCGATTGCCTCGAGCCGGTGACGGCTGCGGCGCTGGAGGATGTCGATCTGGCTCGCGGTCCAGTGCAGCAGCACTTCCCTGAGGCCGAGCACCATCGGGGTGCGCACCCCGGTGCCGGCGACATCGAGCACGTTCATGTTGAGCCCGAAGCGCACCTCGAGATCGGTCAGCTTGTAGAGCGATTGCTTGAGCAGCTCGGGATCGACGTTGCGGCTCTTGGGGACGAACACGATGCGGATCGCCTCGTCGCTTTCGTCGCGCACGTCTTCGAGGATCGGCAGCTTGCGGTCGGCGATCGCCTGCGCGACCTGCTCGATCAACTTGCCCTTCTGCACCTGGTAGGGGATCTCGCTGACGACGAGCTGCCACTGCCCGCCGCCCAGCCGCTCGATCCCCGCCTCGCGGTCGGCCGCGTCCTTCGCCTCCGCGGCGTGGAACCGCGCGCGCACGCGGAACGAGCCGCGCCCGCTCTCGTAGGCCGCCGAGACGACCTCGGCGCTGTCGACCACGAGCCCGCCGGTGGCGAAGTCGGGACCGTGAAACCGCTCCATCAGCTCGGCATGGGCCGCGTGGGGGTTGTCGATCAGCAGCAGCGCCGCGTCGATCACCTCGGCGACGTTGTGGCTCGGGATGTTGGTCGCCATGCCCACCGCGATCCCGCTCGCCCCGTTGGCGAGCAGGTTGGGGAACAGGCCGGGGAAGATCTCGGGCTCTTCCTCCTCGCCGTTGTAGGTGGTAATCAAATCGACGGTGCCTTCGTCGAGCCCCGCCATCAGCAACAGCGCGGTGCGCGTCAGCCGCGCCTCGGTGTAGCGGTAGGCAGCGGCGTTATCGCCGTCGATGTTGCCGAAGTTGCCCTGCCCCTCGACCAGCGGGTACCGCAGCGAGAAGTCCTGCGCCAAGCGAACCATCGCGTCGTAGACCGACGCGTCGCCGTGCGGGTGATACTTGCCGATGACGTCGCCCACGACGCGGGCGGATTTCTTGAACGCCTGGGTCGGGTCGAGCCGCAGCTGGCGCATCGCCCACAGCAGCCGGCGATGGACCGGCTTCAGCCCGTCGCGCAGGTCGGGCAGGCTGCGCGCGGTGATCGTGGAGAGCGCATAGACGAGGTAGCGCTCGCTCAGCGCGCTGTCGAACGGCGCATCGACGATCGCGTCGAACGGGTCTTTTTCGGTGTGGAGCGTGTCCGCCATGGCGCGCGCCCTAGCAGCGGCGGCGACGCCCGCTCAACGCCCGTCGGTTTGCTGTCCCCAGCACCTCACGTCCCGAGCATCGTCTGACTGGGGGGCATTTAAGCCCCCCTTCGTGGTCTCCTCGTTGCGGCGGCGACAACCGCGGTTGATCGGGTCTGGGCGGGTGCTCTTTCGAGGCTGATAGCTGTCAGCCGCGGACGCCCCCGCCCGCGGCGACATTCCGGAACTTGGGCCAATCCGCCGGTCGCCGATGAGCCGATTAACTCCGCGAGCAGTCACCTCAACTGGTGCCGAAAGCCTAGCCAAACGGCTAGGCGGTATTGCCTAGCCACTGCCTGCCAACTTAATTCGTCCAAAATGGATGTTCTGACGGTGAACGACGCCGGCGACGGCAGATCGGCGCTTAGCGCACGGCAACGCGAAGTGCTCGAACTGGTCAGCCGGGGCCGGACTTCCAAGGAGATAGCTCGCCAATTGGCGATTTCACCTTCGACGGTGGATAACCACATCAAGGCGGCAATCGACAAGCTGGGCGCCCGCAATCGCCACGAGGCGGCCCGTCTCCTGCGTGCCGACAAACAAGACGGCCTCTCGCCCGAAAACGAGCGCGACGACCACATTTCCCTGCTGATCTGGCGGGTCCCCGCGATGTCGAGCCGGATCGACGATCAGACGCGCGGGCAGAAGCTCGCCCATATTCTTCGGATCGCGATCTTCGCCGTGATCGGAGCGTCGGCAGCAATCCTGACCATTACGGGCGTTGTTTACCTACTCCCCGATTGAGAGCGGTGACACCCACAGGCCGAGCGCAATCTCGCGCCATTAGGGAGCTAGCCAATGCTGCAGATCGAACCGTCGTCGGGCCAGGTCATCGCATCCGATATTCAGCACTCGATCACCGCGATCGATCAGGCGGCGCTTTCGTTGTCGCGCCTTTGCGCGAGCGTGCTGGAGGTCAGCAGTTCGGAGAAGCTGCCGGTAGTCGCCGGGCAGGAAGCCTTGGCGAAGATCTCCGCCGGGCTGGCGATGGTGATCGAAGGACGGGCGCTCATTGCCCACGCGACCCGCGAAATCATCAAGGTGCAAGATCGCTCCAACCTGAAAACCGTCGGGTTCGGATGCCCGCCGGAGTTTCCTGCGAAGCCGTCTGGCGTCAGCGATGAAATCCGCGAAACAATGGCGCGGTGATCGAATACGTCTTCGTCTACTGGCTGTTCGTCACGCTCACTCTGTGGGTGGCGTGGCGGGCAGCCCGCGACTGGGCCTCGCGCCTCTTCCTCGCCGCGGTTTTCGCAGCGGCCCTGGCCTCGTTCGGCAGCCAGCTAGCGCTTAGCGGCGCCGTTGCGCGTTTTGCGGTTGATGCCATCGATCTGTCGCTCTTCGTATTCGCCACGCTATTTGCATTGAAACGAATCGAGGGCTGGGCACTGTGGTTCGCCGGGCTCCAGGGGGCTGCCATGCTCACTATGGCCGCCGAAGCGCTCGCTGGGGCAGATCAGCAATGGATTTTCGCCATGATCCGGGCGTTCTGGGCGATCCCAAGTCTGCTCGTTCTTGCATTCGGTATGCGCGCCTTTTCCCTGCGACACTCGCCGGACCGAGGCGCCGACGCACGATTTGTCTAGTTACGTCCGCCGCATGTCGTGCGCCTCGGCGGGGACCCGCACGGCGAGGCCGTCGAGTTCCGGCGTCAGCTCGATCTGGCAGGCGAGGCGGCTGGTGCGGCAGGCGCCGGCGGCGAGGTCGAGCATGTCTTCCTCTTCTTCACTGGCGGGCGGAAGCCGCTCGAACCAGTCGGGCGCGACGATCACGTGGCAGGTCGAGCAGGCCATCTGCCCCTCGCACGTGCCCTCGAGCGGCAGGCCCTTCGCCTGGCCGAGCCGCAGGAGGTTGTCGCCCGGCGCGGCTTCGGCCTCGATGCGGTTCCCGCGCAGGTCGGTGAAGGCGACGCGGATCATTGCGCGCCCGCCGCCGCATTGATCGCCGTTGCCGCCTCCTCGAGCTCGGCCGCAGTGGTGTAGCGACCGAAGCCCAGGCGGATCGAGCTCTTGGCTTGGGCGTCGGTGAGACCGATCGCCTTCAGCACGTGGCTCGGCCGGCCGGATCCGCTGGCGCAGGCCGATCCGGCGGAGAACATCACCTGGCGGCAATCGCTCATCAGCCGGGCGACGTCGAGCCCCTCGCGCCGGAGATTGAGATTGCCGCGCCAGCGCGCCGCGGGGCTGCCGTTGAGCGCCCAACCGGCGAACAGCGCGCGCGCCTGCGCCCACAGCGCCTCGACGTGCTCGGCGTCAGCATCCATTCGCTCGCGCGCCACCTGCGCCGCGGCGCCCATGCCAGCGATCAAAGCGGGGCTCAGCGTTCCCGAGCGCAGCCCGAATTCCTGCCCCCCGCCGGTCTGCACTTTGGCCAGTTCGACCCCGTCGCGCAACCACAGCGCGCCGACCCCCTTGGGCCCGTGGAACTTGTGGGCGCTGATGGCGATGAGGTCGGCTTCGGCCACCGGCAGCTTGCCGTATGCTTGCACTGCATCGCACAGCAGCAAGGCGCCAGCATCGCGCGCCTTCCGACACCATTCGGCGACGGGCTGCACGGTGCCGATCTCGTTGTTGACGTGCATCATGCAGACGAGCCGCGTTTCTTCGGGAAGCGGCTGATATGGCTCGCAAATCCCGTCGGGCGAGACGGGCAGGACTTGCACCGCACCGGCGGCGGCCGCGGTGTCGAGCACCGCCGCGTGCTCGATCGCCGATATCGCCACGAAGGAACGCCGATCCCCGGCGAAGGCTGGGGTCTCAGGCGAGGGAGCGCCATCCGGTCCGAGGCCTCGGCTTTCGCTAGGGCGCGACATTGTTCCCCGGATCGCGAGGTTGATCGCCTCGGTCGCGCCGCTGGTGAACACCACCCGCCCGCCCGGCGGCAGCAGCGCGGCGACATGTTCGCGCGCGGCCTCGATCGCGGCGCGGGCCATGCGGCCCATCCGGTGCGGGGAATGCGGGTTGCCGAACCCGTCGCTCTCCGGCCCGCCGAGCCAGCGCAGCATCGCCTCGCGTGCTTCCGGCGCCAATGGGGTCGTCGCCTGGTAATCGAGGTAGATCACGCAGCGCCCCGCGCCATGCCCAGCCACACCTCGCAGAAGCGCTCGACCTCGGCGCGGGTGGTGGTCCAGCCGAAGCTTACCCGGATCGTGCGGCCGGTGACGTCCTCCGGTACGCCCATCGCGGTGAGCACGTGGCTGCGCTTCATCGTGCCCGACGAGCACGCCGAACCCTGGCTGACCGCGATCCCCGCCATGTCGAAGCGCATCAGCTGCGCCTGGCCCGACAGGCGCGGCATGGCGACCGCGCGGATGTAGGGAGTGGGATCGGCCAGGCGGTCGGACAACCACTCGCCGCCGAGCGCGCGGACTTCGCCGGCGAAGGCGTCGAGCGGCTCCAGCACCTTCGGATCGACGTAGGGATCCCCGCACGCCTCGAGCGCGGCGGCCATGCCGAGCACGCCCGGCAGGTTCTCGGTTCCCCGGCGGTACCCTCGCTCCTGACCCCCGCTGGGATGGAGCATCGCGAAGTCCTTGACCAGCAGCGCGCCCACCCCCGCCGGGCCGCCGAACTTGTGCGCGGAGACGAGCGCCATGTCGGCCATCTGCGGCAGCGCGAACTTGCCCGCGCTCTGCGCGCAGTCGACCATCAGCAGTCCGCCGTTGTCGTGCACCACCTCGGCCGCGAAGCCGATATGCTGGCGGTTGCCGGTTTCCGAATTGACGTGCTGGACGGCTACCAGCGAGCGGTTCTCGGGATCGTCCACCAGCAACTCCGACGGCCGGCTCTCGTCCGCCAGCACGACCAGGTCGGCGGCGCCGTCGGCGCGCACCGGCAGGGTCCACTCGGGCCGATCGCCGCGCAGCACCGCGTCGTGCTCGACCGCGCTGGCGACATCGTGGACCGCGTTGGCGGCGTCGAGCGCCAGCGCCGCCGCCTCGCTCGCCCCCGAAGTGAAGATCACCTCGCCGGACCACCCGAGCGCGGCCTTCACCCGCTCGCGCGCGTCTTCCAGCAGCGCCCGCGCCCGGCGCCCTTCGGCGTGCGGGCTCGAGGGGTTGGCCCACTGCCGAAAGCCCTTCTCCATCGCCGCGCGCGCCTCGGGGCGCAGCGGGGTGGCGGCCGCGTGGTCGAGGTAGATGCGGGGGGATGTCGTCACGATTGCGATTTCGGCCTTGCGGCCTATATAGCCGCGCACTCGCGCCGCGCCAGCGCGCCGGCGCCGCTCTCTTCGGACAGGGTCCTTCATGCCTCAAGTGATCTTTCCCGGCCCGGAAGGCCGCCTCGAAGGCCGTTACAGCCCCGCGCCGCGCCCGCGCGCGCCGGTGGCGATGATCCTCCACCCGCACCCGCACGGCGGGGGCACGATGAACGACCGGATCGTCCAGCGGCTTTACAAGACCTTCGTCGACCGCGGGTTCGCCACGCTGCGGTTCAACTTCCGCGGCGTGGGCCGCAGCCAGGGCAGCTTCGACAACGGGGTCGGCGAGCTGTCCGACGCGGCGAGTGCGCTCGACTGGGTGCAGTCGATCCATCCGGAAGCGCAGACCACCTGGGTGGCGGGTGTCAGCTTCGGGGCGCTGATCGGCATGCAGCTGCTGATGCGGCGGCCCGAGGTGCGCGGGTTCATCTCGATCTCGGCGCCGGCCAACATGTACGATTTCAGCTTCCTCGCGCCGTGCCCGGCGAGCGGGATCTTCGTGCACGGCGCGCAGGACACCGTCGTCCAGCCGAGCTCGGTCGGCAAGCTGGTGGAGAAGCTGCGCACCCAGCGGCACATCACCATCCACCACGACGAGATCCCGCGGGCGAACCACTTCTTCGAGCACGAGCTCGACGACATGATGCTGTCCGTCGACAAGTACCTCGACTTCCGGCTCTCTCCCGACTGCCCGATCCGCTGATACCACCAGATCGGTGGCCGAGCGCAACGCGATCGCGCTTGCTCGCGGTATGATACAGTGTAACCTGCCACGCGGGGTAAGAGGAGAACGCGCATGGCATACCTGCAGCACACCAGTTGGAAGGACCGGCCCGGCGCGGTCGCCGGGGTGGTCGCGGTTCACGCAGCGATCGGGTACGCGCTGATCACCGGGCTCACCTTCACCGGCATCGTCGAAACGGTCGACAATCCCGACGGAATCTTTGTCGACCCGATCCCGTTGCCGCCGCCGCCGCCCACGCCCGAGCCCGAGCCGCGGCCCAAGGATGCCGCGGCGAGCATCGAGCGCCCGCTCGTCGCCCCGCGGCCGCTCGTCGATATCGATCCGGCGCGCCCGGTGATCGAGGCGACCGACGTGATCCTCCCGAGCGACGACGTCATCACCAAGGTCGTGCCGCAACCGACTCCGGCGTACACGCCGACCGCGCGGCCCTCCGCCGATCCGGTCGCAGCGCGGCCGAAGGGAAACCCGGCGGGGTGGGTGACAGTGAACGACTATCGTTCGAGCTGGATCAACCGCGAGCTCACCGGCACCGCGCGCTTCCGCCTCGAGATCGGGTCCGACGGGCGGGTCGCCAACTGCGCAATCATGAGCTCGAGCGGGCACGCCGAGCTCGATCGCGCGACTTGCGCGCTGGTCACTCAGCGGGCGCGGTTCGAGCCGGCGCGCGACGGCACGGGCGCAGCGGTGCCCGGCAGCTACGCGAATGCCGTGCGCTGGGAGCTGCCCGGCTGATCAGCGCGCGAGCCGGCTCGCCGGCGCGCGGCCGCCGCTGTCGGGCAGCGTCCAGATCGCGACGTTGACCACCGCGATCGCCGCCAGCACCAGCATCAGCAGCGCCTGGCGGCGCATCCCGGGCTTGCGCCAGAGATACAGCGCCCCTGCGACGAGCGCGAACGCGGCGAGTACCAGGATCGAAAGCACCGTCGACAGCATCCGCCCACGCTAGCGCAGCGAGCCCGCGCGGAACAGCCCGCGCGCCGGCGGGTTGTCGCCTCGAAGCGGACGGATGGCCCGCCCCGCTGTTTCGGGAGCGACAGACCCATGAGCATCTTCGGCAAGATCAAGGACGCGATTTTCGGCAAGGCGCACGCCAAGCCGGCGCCCTCGCCCGCGGTGGACACCACCCAGGCCCCCGGCCGCGCGGCGCCCGCGCCGGCGCAGCAACAGACCACCGCCGCCCCGCTGATCGACGTCGAGAACCACCTCGATGCGATGCCCGGCGCCGACCGGCTCAACTGGCGCACCTCGATCGTCGACCTGATGAAGCTGGTCGGGATCGATGCCGACTACGAATCGCGCAAGGCGCTGGCGCAGGAGCTCGGCAAGACCGATTACTCGGGCAGTGCGGAAGACAACGTCTGGCTGCACAAGCAGGTCATGGGCGAGCTGTCGCGCAACGGCGGGCGGGTGCCGGCCGAATTCCTCGACTAGTTCGAGTGGTTTGACAGTGGCGATGCCGCGGCGCACAGCCACCGTCATGACCGCACCCACGTTGGTACTCACCCGCCGCCAGGCCCTCGCCGGGCTTGGCGGCGTCTCGCTTGCCGCGCTCGCCGGCTGCAAGACCGCCGGGCCCGCGTCGCCCGTCCTTTCCCCGCAGGCGCTGCTCGACGACATCGCCTGGAACCTCATCGAGCATAAGCCAGGGACCGCCACCGGCCTGGGGATCGATGTGGGCGACAAGGCATACCTGCGCGGCCGGCTCAGCGACGAGTCGGCCGCGGGGCGCCGCGCGCTGGCGCAGACGGTCCGCGCGGACCTCGCCCGGGCGCGGGCGGTCGATACGCGCGGGCTCGACCCCGCCACCCGCACCAGCTTCGAGGTGGTCGAGAGCGCCTACGCGACCGCGCTCGAAGGGTTCGCCTTCCCCTATGGCGACGTCGCGGTCGGCGGCTGGCGCAACAGCCCCTACACCGTGATCCAGAACGTCGGGGCCTATCTCGATCTGCCGCGGTTCATGGACCCCGAGCACCCGGTGCGCGACCGCGACGATGCCGAGGCCTACCTCGCCCGGCTCGAGCAGATCCCGCGCGTGCTCGACGGCGAGCTCGGCCGGATCCGCGAGGCGCGCGGGATGGGGCTGGTGCCGCCCGGCTTCCTGCTCGACAAGGCGATCGCCGCGATGGAGCGCTCGATCGCCGATGCGCGCAAGCCCGACGGGGCTTACGTCACCGGCCTGACCAGCCGGGCGAAGGACATCCCGGGCGATTGGGCCCGGCGCGCGCGCGCGCTGACCCCGGCGATCGCCGCGGCGCTCGAGCGCCAGCTCGCCGAGCTGAAGGCGGAGCGTGCCGTCGCCGACATGGATCCGGGCATGTGGAGCCAGCCGCGCGGCGACGAATACTATGCCTGGGCACTGCGCGCGGCGACCACCACTCGCCTGACGCCCGACGAGATCCACGCGATCGGCCTCGCCGAGCTCGACGAGATCCACACCCGGATGGACAAGCTGCTGCAAGGCGCCGGCTACGCGCAAGGCTCGGTCGGCGCGCGGATGCAGCAGCTCGCCGAGGACCCGCGCTACAAGTTCAAGGACGGCGATCCCGGCCGCGCCGAGATCATGGCGTTCATCAACGAGCGGCTCGCGTGGATCAAGGCGCAGATGCCGCGCGCGTTCAACACGCTGGTCAATCCGAACATGGAAGTGCGCCGCCTGCCGCTCGCCGAAGAGCCCGGCGGTCCCGGCGCCTACGGCGGCGCGGGTTCGAAGGACGGTACGATCCCGGGCAAGATGTGGATCAACCTGCGCACCACCGACCTGCACCGCAAGTACGACCTGCCGACACTGACACATCACGAGATGGTGCCGGGCCACATCTGGGAAGGTGAATACTCGAACAAGCTGCCGCTGATCCGTTCGGTGCTGTCGTTCAGCGCGTTCTCCGAAGGTTGGGCGCTCTATGCCGAGCAACTGGCCGACGAGCTCGGGGCGTACGACGAGAACCCGCAGTGGCGCCTCGGCTACCTGCAGAGCCAGGCGTTCCGCGCCTGCCGTCTGGTGGTCGACACCGGCCTCCACCACAAGCGCTGGAGCCGCCAGCAGGGGGTCGATTTCTTCGTCAGCCGCAACGGGGACAACGCCGAGTCGGTGGCCAGCGAGGTCGATCGCTATTGCTCGTGGCCGGGCCAGGCATGCGCCTACAAGATCGGCCATACCGAGATGAACCGCCAGCGCGCGAAAGCGCAAGGCGCGCTCGGCCCGCGCTACGATCTCAAGGATTTCAACCAGGCGGTGGTCGACGGCGGCAACGTTCCGCTCGACGTGCTCGGCCGGACGATCGACCGCTACATCGCCAGCGCCCGGGCCTAGCGCGGCAGCATTCCCCCGACGACCTGGCCGAGGATTCCGTCGAGCATGCCCCCGCCGGCGGGGCCGCCGCCGGTACCGGCGCTGCCGCCCTGGCCCTTCAACATCGAGCCGACCACCGCCATCGCCAGGATCGGCAGCATCTTCTTGAGCAGTGCCGAGCTGATCCCGGTCGCCCCGGCGGCTTCTTCCGCGACACCGCGGCTGACGTCCTTGCTGCCGAAGATCTGGCCGAGGATGTCGTTGCCCGGCCCGGTCGGCGTCGCGCTCTGCCCGAGCACCGCCTCGAGCAGCCCGCCGCCGATCCCGCCTGCCGCGCCGCCTCCCGCCAGCCCGCCGAGTACGTCGGCAAGGCCGCCGCCCGCGGCAGCGTTCGCGCGGATGCCGCCGGCGCCGACATGGTTGCGCCCCATCCCCGCGACGAGCGCCGGAAGCAGCGCCTGCGCCCCGCGCTGCGCGGTTGCCTCGTCGATGCCGAGCTCGCGCGCCATCGCGCCGATCGCGCCCGACTGCTGCAGTTGCTGGGCAAGGTTCATGCGGGCGTCCTTCCGGCGGGTTCGTTCGCCCTCAAACGCAGCGCCCCCGCGCTGGTTTCCCGGGCGGGGGCGCATCGTCGCCGGTCGTTCGCCTTGTCAGGCGGCTTCGCGCGCGCCCGCCGGCGCCGCGTCGCGCACGCCCTGGTCGACGTGCTCCTCGAACTGGGCGAAGTTGTCGACGAACAGCTGGACCAGCTTCTGCGCGGTGCGATCGTATTCCTCGCGGTCCGCCCACGCCGCGCGCGGGTCGAGCAGCGCCGGGTCCACCCCCGGCACGCTCACCGGCACTTCGAAGCCGAAGTTGGGGTCCTTGCGGAACTCGGCGTCGTTGAGCGACCCGTCGAGCGCGGCGTTGAGCAGCGCGCGGGTGGCCTTGATCGGCATCCGCTTGATCCCCGGCTCGCTCGCCTTGCCGCCCGACCAGCCGGTGTTGACCAGCCAGCAGGTCGCCCCGCCGTCGGCAATGCGCTTCTTGAGGAGGTTGCCATAGACGCTCGGGTGCCGCGGCATGAACGCGGCGCCGAAGCAGGTGCTGAACGTCGCGGTCGGCTCGGTCACGCCGATCTCGGTGCCCGCGACCTTGGCGGTATAGCCCGACAGGAAGTGGTACATCGCCTGGTCGGGGGTCAGCCGCGCGATCGGCGGCAGCACGCCGAACGCATCGGCGGTGAGGAAGATCACGTTCGACGGCGGCGGCCCGAGGTTCTTTTCCGACGTGTTGGGAATGAACTCGATCGGATAGGCGCCCCGGGTATTCTCGGTCTTGCTGTCGTCGGTGAAGTCGAGCTCGCGGGTCGCCGGATCCATCGTCACGTTCTCGAGGATCGTGCCGAACATCCGCGTGGTCGCGTAGATCTCGGGCTCGCCCTCGGCCGAGAGGTTGATCATCTTGGCGTAGCAGCCGCCTTCGAAATTGAAGATCGCGGTGTCCGACCAGCCGTGCTCGTCGTCGCCGATCAGCGTGCGGCTGGCATCGGCCGAAAGCGTGGTCTTGCCGGTGCCGGAAAGGCCGAAGAAGATCGCCGACTTGCCGTCGGCGCCGATGTTGGCGCTGCAGTGCATCGGCATCACCCCCTGCGCCGGCAGCAGGTAGTTGAGGAGGCCGAACACGCCCTTCTTCATCTCGCCCGAATATTCGGTGTTGCCGATCAGGATCAGCTTTTCGGTAAGGTTGACCGCGATCACCGTGTCGCTGCGGCAGCCGTGCCGCGCAGGGTCCGCCTTGAAGCTCGGCAGGTTGATGATCGTGTATTCGGGCGTGAAGCTCGCCAGTTCCTCAGCGGTCGGGCGGACGAGCAGCGTGCGGATGAACAGGTTGTGCCACGCAAGCTGGTTGATGACGCGCACGTTGACGCGGTATTCGGGCTGGCTGCCGCCGAACAGGTCGGCCACGAACAGTTCGCGCTGGCCCTTGAGCTCGGCGAGGAAATCGGCCTTGAGCGCCGCCCAGTGCTCGGGCGTCATCGGCTGATTGACCGGCCCCCAGTTGATCGTTTCCTCGGTCGTCGCGTCGCGGACGATGAACTTGTCCTTCACGCTGCGGCCGGTGAACTTGCCGGTATCGACCAGCAGCGCGCCGTGCCTGGTCAGCTGGCCTTCCCCGCGCTTCAACGCCTCTTCCACGAGCGCGGGGGTGCCGAGGTTCGCGTGGATCGCGGCGGCGGTGTCGAGCCCCTGGGCCGACAACGGATGAGCGAGCGGAGCAATCACGAGTTTCTCCAAGCGGGAATCGGGTGCGACCAAGCCCGTGTGCATACC
>JBGSBH010000037.1:0-14579 GCA_041730635.1 Cypionkella sp. | reverse complement strand
TGCTGGCCCACTGCGACGATCCGCTCGCCGTTGATCTCCACCATCGGCGGCCCATCGGGGGCGGAGAAGGTGATCGTTCCGCCGGTCATTTCGCTGTCGGCCGCTTCGTCCGAGCCCGCCGGTTCGTCGCCCCGCGCGGCGAGTCCCGCTTCGTTGACGACCGAGCCCTCGCCATCCGGCACGGAGAGGATCACGGCACCGCTGTCGGCTATGCGGAAAGTCACGATAGCGCTGGAAACGTCGCCGTCGCCGTCGGTCAGCTGATAGGAGAACACATCCTCCACCCCGCCGGGCGTGCCCGAGCCGCGGGTGTAGGTGAACGCGCCGTCGGGCTGCACCACGAGCGTGCCGAACTGCCCTTGCACCGCCGTGCCGGGCACGATCACCGGGCCGGCACCGGCGCGCACCCCGGTCACCGAAGCGCCATCGGCCCCTTTCGTATCGGCACCGCTGCTGCCCGAGGTGGTCCCGGCACCGGTCACGAGGTTGCCGGTATAGGGAATATAGGTCGCCGGCTCGACATCGAGCGAGTCGTTGCGCGCGGTCGGGGCGTCGTCGGCGACCGAGATCGTCACCGTCGCCACGCCGACGTCCCCGTCGGAATCGGTGACCACCACCGTGATCTCGTCGAACGGCTCGGGACCGAGCACGTTGTCGGTCAGGGTGTAGGTGTAGGCGATCTCGCTCGGGCTGATCGCGGTGATCTTCAGGACGCCGAGGCTGGTTGCGATCTCCTGCCCGACCTCGGTGACGCCCACCCCGTTGATCGCCACGGTCGCGGGGCCATCGCGGGCATCGATAAGGATCTTGCCGGCAAACGATTCGCTGTCCGCCGCGCTGTCGGAGCCGGGCGGCTCGCTTCCACGCGGGCCGAGGCCGGACTCCGCGACCAGCGCCGTTGCATCGATCGCCCCTGCCGGTGCCTCGGGCGTCACGATGGTGACCGAGACCTTGTTGTCCAGGCGATCGATCAGGAAGTCATCGTCGACCTCGGACGTGAACGCGAAGTCGGTGGGCGGCAGCAGATCGCCGAGGTCGAACGCCGGCCCGATGCTGCCGGGGTCGACGACAAAGTTGCCACCCGAGCTCTGCAGCGCGCCGGCCGCCGGTTCGGGCTCGCGGCCGACCAGCAATGCCGCGATGTTCGCCGGCGGCACCCGCACGTTGCCGATCACGATCTCGGGCAGGTCGAGGGCGCCGTTGGGGATGACGATGACCGAGCCGTCGGCGAGCTTGATATGCAAGTCGGGCCCGACGGCGCGGATTTCCTCCAGCGGGGTGTCCGCGGGCAACACGAGCGGGGCGTCGCCATTCGCGATCATCGCAGGGCGCTCGATGGCCGGGTCCGGGCTTTCGCACGACTCGTCGCCCGAGCACGGAATGCTTCCCTGATCGATCGGAGGCAACTGAGACTCGGTCATTTCCCTCGCCCTCCCTGAAATGCCGCGCATCTCTGGGTCTGCCGAGCGTTTGGCCGGATGACGGACCGGCTGGAGCCAACGGCAGACGGGAGCAGACGACTCGTCAAAGTCAACGAACAGACTTACCCCCTAGTTAGGGCTATCCAGTTATTCACAGATTTTCAACCACATTCACCGAGCTGTCATTGAACAGATGCGTTTATGATCAGGTCCAGATGGGCGACTATTTCGGACAATAGGTTCGGGCAGTTCGTGGAGCTAACGCATCCATTCAAACTCTTCGTCGTCAAGGTGAGCAAGTCTTATCGTTGATTTGTACGCGTTTCTTAGGGCTTCGGCCGGGCGCCTGGGTCGCCGATTACACCGCGATGTCCCCGTTAGGGGACACGCGCTTCTCGACCGCCGAACACTGGGGCCGTCGTGTTCCCGCAACGTTCCGCAACCCGTAATCAACACGGCCTGTTCGCGAGACGGGCGCGCGCCGGTCTGGTTGGCTTTCGCCGATGCGGTTCCCGTGCAATCGTATCAGTTTGTGACACGTGGCACACACCATTGACCGGATGGTCATACTTCAATATGCATCCCCGGCAGGAATAACGAAAACCTCGGTTTTCTAGTTATTTGTGGTCGCTGCTTCGAGAAGGGTCGCGTCTTCTCGGGGGGGGCATGCGACCTGTTCAGGCTGCGGACGACGTCCGATCTCACAATGGCGCCGGCGTCGTAGGGTTGCCCGACGGCGACGAGCGCTGCCTCGAGCTGTTTCTCGCCTTCTCCAATATGCTGGAGTCGGCGGTCTTCGTTCTCGACACGAATGGCCTGCTCATCGGCCACAATCGGATCGCCGCCACGCTGCTGGAGGAAGGCGACGGCTTGCGCTTGCACGACGGCCGGTTGACCGCGGCCGCGCTCGAGGACACCCGCAAGTTCGCCATCGCGGTCGACACGGCGCTGGCGAAATTGCCCGACGGCCAGCGCGAGCCGGCCATGTGCGTGTTCGCGGTGCGACGTTGCGGACGCGCGGCACTGACCGGCACCGTCGTTCCCGCGGAACAGGTGCTGGGAACCCCCAGTTCGATCGCCGCGGCGTTCCTGCTGGCGTCCGATCCCGAAATCAACGTCGACGACGGGATCCAGATCGTCTGCAAGCTCTACGGCCTGACCCGCACCGAGGGCCAGGTGTCGCGTTACCTGGTGAAGGGTTTCTCGACCGGAGACATCGCCTTGGCGATGGACCTCAAGGAGGAGACCGTGCGCGCTTATCTCAAGCACATCTATACGAAGACCCAAGTGCACGGTCAGGCCAATCTGGTGCAACTGCTGATGTCCAGCCGGCCCGGTCTGCTGCTCGACGCCTGCCAGGTGGTAATCATCAACGAAGCTCCGCGCGTCCGGCCCGTGTCGGGGCGCCGCTAGGCCCCTATCCCGATCGGCCGGGCGTCCGCCCCCCGAAGATCACCCCCTCTTCCCACGCAAAAAATGGGGGAGCGGTCGGAGCCGCTCCCCCAGTCGGGTCGTCGAGCGTAATAGGGAAGCCAGGCTTCCCTGT
Organism: Cypionkella sp.; assembly: GCA_041730635.1. Classification (GTDB taxonomy): domain Bacteria; phylum Pseudomonadota; class Alphaproteobacteria; order Sphingomonadales; family Sphingomonadaceae; genus Tsuneonella. Next base: position 11,612 of record JBGSBH010000037.1, on the reverse strand, counting down.
TGGTCACGTTCAGACGAACGTGATCATGTCGTAGCTGGCATTACCCTGGCTGTAGGCGTTGATCGCGGCGACCGAGTCGTACGCGCCCAGCGCTGCCAGGGCCTGGATCGGAGCCGCGGCGCCGTCCCAGAAGTCGTGGATCGTGACCGATCCGGCGGCGGTCGCGATGAGCAGGTCGAGCGCGTCGCCGTCGCCGTCCCAGTCACCGGTGATCACCACCATGTCGGCGCTCGGATCGAAGCCGGCATCGACATCGAAGACCAGGGTGTCCCGATTCGCGAGGTTGAAGTCGCGGGTATTGGTCGGGGACACGATCTGGTCGTCACCGAAGCCCGGCGACGAGTCGGTCGAGTCGAAGCGGAACAGGTCCTTGCCCGCGCCGCCCGACATCCGGTCGTCGCCTTCACCGCCGGTGATGCTGTCGTTTCCGGACTCGCCTTCCATGTAGTCGTCGCCGGTGCCACCGAGCATGGTGTCGTTGCCCCGATCGCCGAACATGATGTCGTTGTCGGCACCGCCGTCGAGCAGGTCGTTGCCGCCACCGCCTTGCATGAAGTCGTTGCCGTTGCCGCCGAACAGCTGGTCGGCACCGCCGAGCACCGAGTCGTCGAAGTTGTCGCCGTCGAGGAAGTCGTTGCCGTCGTTCCCGAACAGGACGTCGTTACCGAGCCCGCCGGTGACGGTGTCGTTGCCGTTTCCGCCGGAGGCAATGTCGTTACCCGCTCCGCCGGAGACGAAGTCGTTGCCGTCGTTACCTTCGAGCACATCGTTGCCGGCATCTCCCGAAACCGAGTCGTCGCCGTCGTTGCCTTGCGCGAAGTCGCTGCCGGCCCCGCCGGACACGACGTCGTTACCGGTTCCGCCGGACAGGTCGTCGTCGCCTTCGTCGCCGTTGACGATGTCGTTCCCGGCATCGCCATCGACGATGTCGTTGCCCTCGTTGCCGCTGACCACGTCGTCACCGTTACCGCCGGAGATCACGTCGGCATCGGTGAAATCGGGATCCCCGAAGTCGTAGGGCGCCTGCTCGCCGTTACCCTGGATGACGTCGTTGCCGTCGCCGCCCGAGAGAATGTCGTCGCCGAGCTGACCCGCGATCTGGTCGTCGCCGGTGTTGCCGAAGACGTTGTCGTTGCCGTCGTTGCCGTTCAGCACGTCGTTGTCGGCACCGCCGTCGATCAAGTCGTTGTCGGCACCGCCTTGGACGAAGTCGGCACCGGTCCCGCCGAGGATCGTATCGTCGCCGGCGTCGCCGTCGATCTCGTCGTCCCCGTCGTTACCCGACAGCAGATCGTTGCCTTCGCCGCCATCGACCTGGTCCGCACCGTTCCCGCCGGAAACCGTGTCGTTGCCGTCGTCGCCCCACAGGAGGTCGTCGCCGTCGTCGCCGGTGATGCTGTCGTTGCCGCCCTGGCCGAAGATCTGGTCGTCGCCCGCCCCGCCGGAGATCTGGTCAGCGTGACCGAGGGTCGTGCTGTACCCGCTCTGGTTGTAGGCATAGTCGGGATCGGCGTTGCGGCCCGGTCCGCCGTCACCGAAGATGACGTCGTTACCGTCTTGGCCGGAGAGGACGTCGATACCTACGGTGTTGGTGCCGCCATCGATGTAGTCGTCACCGGTCCCGCCGAGCACCGTGTCGGCTTCGGTACCGCCGAACAGGTTGTCCTGGCCGCTGCCGCCATCGATGAAGTCGACGCCCGAGCCGCCTTCGGCGCGGTCGTCGCCCGACTGGCCGTAGAGCGTGTCGTTGCCGGCGTCGCCGCGGAGGAAGTCGTTTCCGCCGCCGCCCCAGGCCGTGTCGTTGCCGAGACCGCCGGTCAGCGCGTCGTTGCCGTCGAGACCGCCGTTGTCGATGCCGGAATAGACGACGTTGCCAGGGCCGAGCACGACGAAGCTGGCCTGATCGCCCACCAGCGTGTCGTTGCCGAGCCCGCCGTCGAGTCGATCGTTGCCGTAGCGGCCGATCAGGGCATCGTTGCCCGCGTCGCCGTAGCCGTCGTTGTCGAAGTTGTTACCGAAACCGGTATCGTCCCCGCCATTGAGCCGGAAGTTGTACGGCATGTTCGCCGTAGAGGTGACCGAATTGAGGTCGACGAAATCGACCGCATTGGTGCCCAGGGCCTGTGGCCGCGAAGTCGTGGCTTTGAAGACCGTAGGCGCCGCTGAGGGAGTCACTGTAGGCATTGTCTTTTCCTCTCATTGCGTACCGGAGGACTTGCCAATCTTCGTGAAAGACCAGCCCCGTCCGTGGGCATCACATCGATCCCACGATGAGAGGAATATGACCCCGACCACCGCCTCCACATCCCCGTCTGGGGACACTCAAAATATTGATGGGGGCGCCCCATTTTGGGGCAGTTGCGAGGGGTCCGGGCGCGCCGTCGCGCTGCAATCAGCGCGCGGCCACGCGGCCGCGCTGGCCTGCGAGATGACGTTCGTCGGCATATGGCAGGATCGCCTGCGGCTTCATCTCGCCCATCGCCGCCAGCACGCCGACCCGCGCGACGTACTCATTGCGCCGCGCGCGCTCCAGTACGACTCGCGCGTCGAGCAGCTCGCGCTGGGCGTCGAGCACCTCGATCACCGTGCGGTTGCCGTTTTCCCACTCGCGCTTGAGGCCTTCCACCGCGCGCTCCTGGGCAGTGACGGCGATCGCCGCCGCGCCGATGCTTTCGGCGGCGGACTGCCAGCTGACCCAGTTCGACGCCGTCTCTTCGAGGATGTCGCGCTCGGTCAGGCGGACCTGGGCCAGCCGTTGGGCGCGAGTCCCGCGCGCACGGCGGAGATCCGCGTAGTTGCGTGGTTCGAACAGCGGGACGTTCATCTCGACCCCGCCGAACGCGGCCGAGCGATCCTCGGGCAGTTTGCCGGTGAAGAGGTTGGCTACCCCTCCGGTCAGGTATTCGTAGCCCGCGATCGCATCCACCTGAGGCAGCAATGCGCCCGATGCCACCCGCACCGCGAAGTCGGCGGCGACCGCGTTCCGTTTCGCAATGCGCACGCGCGGGTTCCTTTCGAGCGCGCGTTGCTGGGCCTGGGGCAGCGTCGCCGGCAGGCCGGCGAGCGCCGGCAGCGGCGGCACCGCCGACACCGGCTTCCCGCTTATCCGCTGCCATCGGTTGCGGCTGGTCCCCAGCGCCTCCTCGGCAGCGGCGATGTTCGCTTGAACCGACGCAAGCCGGGCGCGGGCCTGGGCCTGATCGGTACGGGTGGCTTCCGAGACTTCGTATCGCCGCCCGATGGCGCGGAGCTGCTCGGCGACCGCTTCGCTCTGTTGCTCCGCATAGAGCTTGATCTGCTGATCGCGATGAACGTCGGCGGCCGAGATCAGCAATTGCTGCAGCACGTCCGACACGGCGGCATGGAAGGCGGCCTGGCCGGATGCCAGTTCCTGCTCGGCCACGGCGATCCCGTTGATGGTGCGCCCGCCATCGAATACGGCCAGACGACCCCCGACCGAGGCCTGACCCGAGACGAACTCGGAATCGCCCTGGGTGCCGTTGCGCACGTCGAGCTTGCGCGCCTGAACGACGACGTTGCCGCTGATCGACGGCAGCCCGGCGCTTCTTGCGGCGGCGACCCGAGCTTCGAGCACGCGCACCTGCTGGCGGATCGCGTCGATATCGGGGTTCGTGCGAACGACGTGCTGGACGACTGCGGTGGCGCCGGTCTCGGCTCGAACGACCGGTCGGGTCTGCGCGGCCGCGGCGTGCATGCCGAGGCACGCGCAAGCGACGAGGATCTGACCGGCGGATGCCGACAACAGCCGCGCGCGCATCGATCGGACCCCCCGATGGTGATGACCGTCTCCCAGGATACAATCGAAGCAGCTTGATGGAAATATAACCGCATGGGTATGCCCCATGGGTGATAGACGAACGGGCTGTGGACAGTTCCGTTAATTTCTCTTTAGTCTTGGCCCGCGAGTCTCGGGGAAGAGGACCGGAGAAGGGGGCCCTCACCGACTCGCCCAACGGCGTCGCCTTATAAGAAGTAGGCTCGGAATCTTGCTGATTTCGAGGACGATACTTGCTGCTCGCCGAGCACGACTCTCGAGTTGGCAGATAAAGCTTCAGGACACGAGGGGCGGGTATGTCAACTTATGGCGGACATGGTGCTGCGGTTCGCGCGTCGGAAGTCATTTCCGATGCTGAACCGGCCAACGACACCAGCGCTTTCGGCTTCGGTACGGAACCGTCGGTGGCCACCCTGCCCGGCCGGGCCTTCCGCTGGGAGAAGATCGACCCGGCGGAATTCGCGACGTCCGACACCGTGTGGCGCGAGTACCTCGCCGAACAGGGTGTGAGTGCTGCGGTCCTCTCGCTCCAGCTCCGCGGTGCCGGCGGGCAACGCCACGCCTACCTGGTAGGGCTCGACGAGGGACGCAGCGACCCGCTGCTGGCCGGCGACCTCCTGGAATACTGCGAGAACCTGTGGCGCCGCGCGGCCGATGGGGAAAGCTGGTCTCCCACCGCGGAGGAAATGCGGCAGACCGCGCTGTTCGACAAAGTGAGGGCGCCCGAAGCGCTCGGCTCGATCCTCGCGGGGCTCGGGCATGGGCTGACGATCGAGGCGCACTACAAACTGGCGAGCGTGAGGGCGATCTTCTTCAGGTCCGCCGGGGCCCCTCCGTTCGACGCGCGCGAAAAGCGCGAGCTGAAGACGGTTCTGCCACTGCTCGTGGAGCACGGGGTGGCCCGCGCCAGACTGGCCGGCGAGAGCAAGCGCACCGGACTGCTGGAAGCGGTGGTCGACCGGGTTTCGGTCCCGATCCTCATCGTCGAGGCGAGCGGCCTCCCGGTGTTCTGCAATTCGGCTGCAAAGGCTTTGCTCAACAGCCGCAAGTACCTTCTGCGCGCGACCGACGGGACGTTGACCTGCGTCAACACCCGGCAGGCCCGCACCCTGAAGGGGGCGATCGCCAGCGCCGCGCTGGCCCGAAGCCGGGATGCCGATCGCATCGTCAGACTGGACAGCGGCGCCGGCACTTGGCGGCTGGCCCATATCGTGTCGGCTCAATCGGCCGGATGCGATGCGCACCCCGGCTGCGCGATCATGATCATCCTCGCGCCCGGCATCGCCGTCGTCCCCGACGCAGTGCTCGAGGCACTCGGCCTGCTTCCCTCCGAGCAACGGTTTCTCGGCCGCTTCCTTCGCTCGAGCAGTGTCGGCGACGCCGCACGGCACTGCGGGATTTCGGAAGAAACCGCGCGGACATACCTGAAGCGGGTCCGGGCCAAGCTCGGCGTCAACCGGCAGATGGAGCTCGCCAATCTCATCTCCGGCCTGGTGCCGCCGATCGTCGCTGGAACCCGGATCGAGGGCTATTGAGCCGTGCCCGGCATTTCCCTGCCGTTCCGACGCGATCCGGACAGCAAGCAGGATCTCGTCAGCGTCGCGATGAAGCCGCTGCGGCGCCTGGGCCGCCGGCTCATGCTGATGTCGGCGCTGATAAACCTGACCACGCTCGCCGTGTCGGTGTACATGATGCAGGTCTACGACCGCGTGCTCACCAGCCAGAGCAAGGACACGTTGCTGTTCCTCACCCTGGCGGTGGTGCTGGTGCTGGCGTTCGGCGCCATCCTCGACGGCGTGCGCCAGCTCGCCGCCAGCCGAGCATCGACCTGGATGGCGACCGCCGTCGGGCCCGACCTGCTGCGGCGCGCCATCGAGCAGCGCGAGGCTCCGATCGCAAGCCGTCTCGAAGCCTTGCGCGAGCTGGCGCGGGTCAAGAACTTCCTCAGCAGCCCGACGGTGTTCAGCTTGATGGATATGTGCTGGGTGCCGCTGTACGTCCTCGTGGTGTTCGCCCTGCACCCGTTGCTGGGGGCCATCTGCCTCGTCGGCGCCGTCGTCCTCCTGGCCCTCGCTTTCTACAACGAGCGGGTGACCAGCGAGGATATCCGGGTGAGCCAGCTGCAGGCCGCGGCGAACCAGCATTTCTCGGACTCGCTGGTTCGCAACAGCGAAGCGGTCGACGCCATGGGCATGAGCGACAACGTGATCGCGCGGTGGCGCGCCAACCAGGCGCTGGAAGCGGAAGCCGGGGAGCGCAGCCAGGGGTTTTCCGGCAAGGTTCTCGCCGTCACCAAGCTGGTGCGCAATCTGGTCCAGATCGCGCTGCTCGCCGCCGGCGCCTTGCTCGTGCTCGATCTGCAGATGACCGGGGGCGCGATGATCGCGGCATCGATCCTCGCGGCCCGCCTGCTGGCCCCGATCGAGGCGTGCATCGGTTTCTGGAAGCAGTTCGTTCTCGCGCGCGCCGGGCTCGAGCGCCTGAAGCTGTTCTGCCGGATGCCGCAGCTTCGCTCCGGCAACACGGATCTGCCGGCGCCGCAGGGGGCGATCTCCGTCGCCGGTCTTACTTACGTGCCGCCCGGCACGAAGGTGCCTGTGCTGAAGGGGGTCAGTTTCGCGCTCGAGCCCGGAAAACTGCTGGCCGTGGTCGGCCCTTCGGCTTCCGGCAAGACCACGCTTGCCCGGGCGCTGGTCGGGCTCGTCAAGCCGGCCAGCGGCCACGTCCGCCTCGACGGCGCCGACACGTTCGAGTGGAAACGGGCCGATTTCGGCCGGCATGTCGGCTACCTGCCGCAGGACGTCGAGCTGCTGCCCGGGACCGTGCGGGACAACATCGCCCGGTTCGACCGGGAGGCGTCCGACGCGGAAGTGGTCGGCGCCGCGAAGCTGGCCGACTGTCACGAGCTGATCCTCCAGCTCGGCAGCGGATACGACAGCGTCCTGACCGATTCCGGGTTTCAGCTCAGCGGAGGACAGCGCCAGCGGATCGGACTCGCCCGCGCGCTGTTCGGAGGGCCGCGCCTGGTTGTCCTGGACGAGCCCAACGCCAGTCTCGATTCCCGCGGCGACGCCGCGCTTATCGCGACGCTGACCCAGCTCAAAGCCCTCAAGATCACCACGGTGGTGGTCTCCCACCGCAACAACCTGTTGCAGCTCGCCGATGCCATCCTGGTGATGCGCGACGGCCGGGTGAGCAACTTCGGGCCCGCCGCGGCGGTCATCGAACAACTGACCAATCCGGCGGCCAGGCGCCCCTCCGGGACCCCGACCGCCGCGATCGTCGGCAAGCCGGCGGTGCTGGCCGACGCGCAGGGAGAACTCACCTGAACGCCCCCGACCTGACCCTGGGGCGGAGCCTCCAGCTTGCGGAGCTGAAGCTCGCGCCGCGAAGCAACGTCCCCGACGTCCGGAAGTCGTTCAGGGTCGCGCACCTCGCCACCGGCTTCTTTCTCGCAACCTTCATCCTGTGGGGCTTCGCGGCCCCATTGAACAGCGCCGCGGTCGCCCCCGGGCTGCTCGAAGCGAGCGGCGGCGGCCGCCGAACGGTCCAACATCTCGAAGGCGGCATTGTCAGCAAGTTTCTCGTCCGCGAGGGGCAGCGCGTCAAAGCCGGACAGCCGTTGGCCCAGCTCGATACGACGCAGAGCGACGCCCGCGACGCGGCGGTGCGAACCGCGTACTACACCCTGCTCGCGCAAGACGCGCGGCTGACCGCCGAGCGCCTGGGCAGCGCGCGCGTGGCCTATCCGGCGTCGATGACCGCGCTGCGCGCCGATCCGGAGATCGCGGCCATCATCGCCGCTTCCGAATCGGTGTTCGCGACGCGCCAACGGGCGCTCGCGGAGCAGACCCAAATCGTCCGCCAGCGATTGCAACAAGCGACCGCCGAGATCGCCAGCAATCAATCGCAGCTCGAGGCCCTGGCAGGTCAGGAACGCTCGCTGAAAGGCGAAGTCGCCAGCGTCAGCGGGCTGGTGAAGGAAGGCCTCGAGCGGTACTCGCGCCTGCAGGCGCTCGAGCGGCAAGCCGCCGCGGCGCAGGGCCAGCGCAGCGCGTTGCTCGGCAACATCGCGCGGCTGCGGGCGACGCTGGCCGAGAACGAGGCGCAGATCGTCTACTTGCGCGGCCAGCGGGCCACCGAGGCGGCGGCCGAGCAGCGCGAGGTCCAGATGAACATCGTCGAGCTGCGGGAAAAGCTGAGGGTCAACTCCGACATCAAGCTGCGTCAGCAGATCACCGCTCCGGTCTCGGGCACGGTCGCGAACCTCCGCCTCATCACGCCCGGGGCCGTTCTCTCCTCGGGCGAGCCGCTGCTCGATATCGTGCCCAGCGACATGAAGATCATGGTGGCCGCCCGGCTCAAGGCAAACGACATCGACGTGGTTCACGTCGGATTGCCGGCGGAAGTCCGCCTGACCGCCTACAAGGCGCGTATCGTGCCGATGCTCAGCGCAACGGTGCGGGAAGTCGCCGCGGACGCGACCTACGAGCAGGAGACCGGCAGCCTCTACTACAAGGTCAAGCTGGAGATATCCGACAAAGAGCTGCGCAAGCTCGACGATGTCCGGCTCATTTCGGGCATGCCGGCGGAAGTGTTCATCGATACCGGATCGCGGTCGCTCTTCCAGTACTTCGTTCAACCCGTGATCGACAGTTTCCGACGAGCGTTCCGGGAATCGTGAATTGGCGCTGGTAGGACTTCTCGGCGTTGCCGCGGCCGGGCTGGCGCCGGGAACTTCGCTCGTTGTCGATCTACCCCCTCTCGAAACCTGGAAAGGCTCGTCGCGACGGGGCGCGCCGATGGCGAGAACGCCTGCCCCGGGCCGCTCGCCGGCGGCCGGGGAGTTGTGGCGCGATCCGGCAGGCCCGTGCGTCGATCCTCCACCGGCCGGCGCGGCCCAAAGCGCGTGCTCGTTCGCCGGGCCGGAGGGATCCGCAGCACAAGCGCAGCGATCGGCCAACTATGAATTGCGCGCCGCGCCGGGGCAGTACCTCGCGGATCTCCCGGGCGGCGCGGCGGGATCGCTACGCGGTAGCGAATCTTCGCCCGAAGAGAGAGCCGATCCCTTCGCGGAAGCGGCGCAACAGGCGCGCTTCGGTCTCTCCCGCGGCGGGCTCGCGATCGGCGGCGGTTACTCGACGATCGAAGGCCCCAATGCGCACGCGAGCCTCACCCGGAGCCACTTTCCGGGCCTTGGCCAGGAAATGTCGATATATGCGGGCATCTCGCGCATTCGCCGGGCGGCCAGCGTGAACTTCGCTTCCGCGCGCACTTTCGGCGACGACATGCGCTTTTCGTCGGCTTTGTTCGCGGTGCAGGACCGGGCTGTCGGCTTCGCCGACCGGTTCAGGACCGCACCCTTCCGCCAGACGAGCTTCGGGGTAAAGATGGCGCTCCAGAAGGAACTCGGGCCCGTGGCGCTCGGCCTCGGCCTCCACTGGTCGCGCGACGAATTCCGTCTGCGCACGGGCGGCGCCTGCGCGGCGGAACTTCTGGGGAGCCTCGTCTGCCGCGAGACCGGCGTCCGCCCGCGCACCGTCGTCACCGCCTCGGCCGACTTCGACCGGCGGGACAGCAAGTCCGCGCCGACCAAGGGATACCGCATACGGATGGCCCACGACATCACGCTGCCTACCGGACCCTATCGCTACCTGCGTTCGCAGATCGGCGCCGAGGGTTACATCCTCTACGGCGACGAATGGACGATCGCCGTCTCGGGCGAGGCGGGAGGGATCTGGGCGCTCGGTGGACGCACCGCTCCGTTGTTCGATCGCTTCTACCTCGGCGGCTCGAGCTTGCGGGGGTTCGACTTGCGGGGGATTTCCCCGCGGCTGGTGCCGTCCGCCGAGGAAGGCGCCCGCGTGGCCGTGGGCGGCGACAGATACTATTCGGCGCGGGTGGAGCTGGCGGGCCGGCTGGGCGGTGCCGACGCGCAAGGCCTGCAGCCGAGCCTGTTCGTCGATGCCGGGTCGGCCTGGGGCGTCAAGCAGGCGCTGGATACCGACGAGCAGCTTCTGGGAAACAGCCGGAAGCCGCGCGTGTCCATCGGGGCGGGGCTGCGCTGGATGACCCCTGCGGGCGTCGTACGCTTCGATATCGCGATGCCGGTGATCAAGCAGCCGGGGGATCGGCGCCAGCTGTTCACCTTGTCGGTGGGTCAAACGATCTGATGGGGCTGATGCTGGTGGAGACTGGGCTCCGGCATCGGCTTGAGCACGTACGAGCCGAGATCTTCGGACAGCTTGTCGTTGTTGTGCTGGCGCTGCAACGCGGCGGCCTCGTCGTATAGGAAAGGCAGGAAGGCGTAGCGGCGGCCTCGCGTGGTCGGGGTCACGGCGTGCAGCAGCGAACAACCGAACACTACCGCCCCGCCGCGGGGCGGGCGATACCTTCGGCCGCCGAACTCGGGAAAGACCAGCTCGCCTCCTTCGAAGTCGTCGTTCAGATTGATCGACACCGCGAACCGGCGATGGGCGGTGCCCGCGGTGGTGTTGTCGCGGTGAGGCTTGAAGAACCCGCGATTCTCCGCATCGTAGCACGCGACGATGTAGCGCTCGATCCGGGTGACCTGGAACTGGAACGCCTTGGCGATTTCCGGAAACAGCCGCCGGCGGAGCCGCACCAGGGCCGCCCCGCGCATGAGCTCGTCCGCGATGGTGCAATCGGACCGCCGCTTGAACGAGTTGTCGAGCACCAGCGTGGTCTTGCCGTCGACATCGCGCATGAACCCGGAGGGCGCGTGCGGCCCGGTTTCGTAATAATCCATCAGCGAATCGCAGAACGAGGGTTCGAACACCCGCGGAACGATCAGCACCGGCGCATGCAGGCTGACGCCGGCATGGTCGTCGACCGAGGGCAGCTTGGCCACCGTGGCGATCAGGCGCCGGATCTCGCGCAGCGGTACGCACTGATAGACGCGGAGTTGCGGATCGAGGAGGTACACCAGCGGCCGGAAGCGGGTGCTCCTCCCGCCCGGCTCGCGCGCAGCGGCGCCGTACAGCGCGCTCACCGAGCGTTGCGGATCGAACAGCCAGCGCCACCCCGGCAAGCGCTCTTTGACCCGGTCCTCGTCGCTGGCCATGTTGGATACGCAGAACAACGAGCAGCGCTTGTCGTCGAACAGGCTGCGGTGAGCGCGAAAGGCCTTGAGCGCCGGGCCGGCCGCGGCTGCCTTGGACGAGCCGAGAAAAGCCAGCACGATCCAGCGCCCGGCTACGCTCTCGAAACGGTAGGCCGGATTCGACGGCGAGGACGCGGTGAACCACGGGGCGGGCTCGCCGCAGGTCAGCGTCACGAATTCGTCTTCCACCTGAGGTCTCTCCCTCCCGCGCGACGTCAACATATCGGCAATCTGACGCTCGATACTGTCCCCAAGTGGTAACCTCCCCGTCTTCTCCTGGCGGGTACGATGGACCGCGCCGTACATCGGCGATAGCGAGAGCCGACCTGGGTCATCGGTAGGGAGGGATGCCATGACACGATCGGGGGCCGAACGGTCCTTCATCCTGACCCTGTCGTGCGAGGACCGGGTCGGTATCGTGGCGGCGGTTGCGGGACGGCTCGCCGAGATCGGGGGTTTCATCCTCGACAGCCAGCAATATGCCGACCTCGACGCCGGCCGGTTCTTCCTGCGCATAGAGTTCAAGGGGACCGGGGGGACCTTCCCCGATGACGTCGAGGAGTTGCGCCGCCTGTTCGCGCCGGTCGGGCGGGCGTGGCACTTCGAGTGGGATCTCATCGCCAGCGACGCGCGGCCCAAGCTGTGGATCGCGGTTTCGAAAGGCAGCCACTGCCTCAACGATCTGCTGCATCG
>JBGSBH010000036.1:0-14906 GCA_041730635.1 Cypionkella sp. | reverse complement strand
CTCAACTAGCGAGAACTCTAGGGTTTATGGGTACAAGGCTTTGATCCTGTTTACTCTTGGGCAAGATATGGAAACACCAAAGACACTGAACCGTTTAGATCCGCAGCTATGCCCCGGGGTTCATCTTCACGACCTCCCTCTCCCCGGTGCTGGTCGCCGGCGTGCTCGCTTCGGTCCGCCACCTCAAGCAGTCGAGCGAAGAGCGCGACGGGCAGCAGGCCGCCGCCGCGCGGCTGAAGGCGATGTTCCGCGAGGCCGGGCTGCCGGTGATGGACAGCGTCACTCACATCGTCCCGCTGATGGTCGGCGATCCGGTGCGCGCCAAGAAGATCAGCGACATCCTCCTCGCCGAGTACGGGATGTACGTGCAGCCGATCAACTTCCCGACCGTGCCGCGCGGCACCGAGCGGTTGCGGTTCACCCCCGGCCCTGCGCACGACGAGGCTATGATGCGCGAGCTTACCGAAGCACTGGTCGAGATCTGGGACCGGCTCGCACTGCCGCAGGCGCGGGCTGCCTGATACCGTCGTCCTTTCGTCGAAAGCCGCTGTCGTTTAGGCTCGCGTCAACCATTCCCGCGTAGGGTTTCTGCACCATCCCGGACCGGGCTGGTGCCGAATTGCGGACGGACATGGCGGTCAGGAACTTCTTGAAGGGCTTCGGCGAAGCCGCTCCCGAGGCGGTGACCAGCGACGGTTTGCGCGCCGCCGTGCTCGATGACTTCGAGCAGACCGGGATCGCCTGGATCTGGGCTTCGGACGCCGAGGGGCACCTCAGCTATCTCTCGCCGGCGGCGGCCGCGGCGCTCGACATCCCGATGGCGACGCTGCTTGGGCAGCCGCTCGCCACTTTGTTCGAGACCGATCCCGACGATCCCGACAGCGGATCGAGCCGGCCGCTCGCCTTCCAGCTCAAGGCGAAGGGCCGGATCGCCGACACGATCGTGCGCTGCGCGCTGCCCGAGGCGCGCGTCGGCCGCCCGGTATGGCTCTCGCTGGCAGGGCAGCCGAAGATCGATTCGACCGGCAGGTTCCACGGCTATCGCGGCGCGGCGAAAGATGTTTCGGTCGAATATCAGCGCAAGATCGAGGATCAGCGCCTCGCCGAGTTCGATTCGCTCACCGGCCTCTACAACCGCCACCGGATGAACCGCCGGCTCGAAAGCGTGCTCGCCGCCTACAAGGCGGCCAAGCGGGTCTGCGCGCTGATGATGCTCGATCTCGACCGCTTCAAGCAGGTCAACGACACGATGGGCCACCCCGCCGGCGACGCGCTGCTGCAGCAGGTCGCCGAGCGGCTGCGCAGCGTGATCGGCGAGCGCGGCGAGATCGGCCGCCTGGGCGGCGACGAGTTCCAGGTCATCCTCCCCGACATCGACGACCGCGGCAAGCTCGGCGAGCTGGCCGAGAAAGTGATCCAGGTCGTCTCGCAGCCGTACCCGATCGACGACAAGCGCGCGATCATCGGCACTTCTGTCGGGGTGGCGATCGCCCCTTACGACGGGCTCGACGCCGACGAGCTGGTGCGCGCGTCGGACCTCGCCCTCTACGCCGCCAAGAACGGCGGGCGCGGCCAATTCCGCTTCTATTCGGCCGATCTCAAGGACGAGGAGGAGGAGCGCCAGCTGCTGCTCGACGACTTGCGCGAGGCGCTCGCCGCCGACGAGCTGCAACTCCACTACCAGCCGGTGGTGCGGATCGAGGACAACCATGTCGTGGGCATGGAAGCGCTGATGCGCTGGGAGCACGACGAGCGCGGCTGGGTGCCGCCTGGGACGTTCATCCCGGTCGCCGAGGAGTCGAGCCTGATCGGCCCGCTCGGTGAATGGGCCCTCCACCGCGCCTGCAGCGATGCCACGGCGTGGCCGGAAACGGTCCGCGTCGCGGTCAACGTCTCGGCCCGGCAGTTCACCGCCAACGGTTTCGTCGAAATCGTCGAAAGCGCGCTCGAAGCGAGCGGCCTCGCGCCCGACCGGCTCGAGCTTGAGCTGACCGAGAGCGTGTTCATGGGCGACAGCGAGGCGACCGACGCCACCTTCCGCGCCTTGAAGAAGCTCGGCGTGCGGCTGGCGCTCGACGATTTCGGCACCGGCTATTCGTCGTTGAGCTATCTGCGCTCGGCGCCGTTCGACAAGCTCAAGGTGGACAAGAGCTTCGTCGATACCTGCACCCAGAAAGACCAGAACAGCGCCAAGATCATCACCGCGATCATCGGCCTGTCGAAGGCGCTGGGGATGGAGACCACCGTCGAGGGGGTCGAGGCGTTCGACCAGCTCGAGGTGGTGAAGTCGCGCGGGGCGGAACTGGTCCAGGGCTGGATCTTCTCCAAGGCGATGCCGCAGGCGGTGGTGCTGACCAATATCCACTCGGGCGAATTCCGGATCGAGCCGAGCGGACCCGACAAGCACCGGGCCGACCGCCGCTCGATGTTCCGCAAGGTCGGCATCATCCACGGCGATCACCGCTACGAGGCGGTGATCCGCGACCTGTCCAAGAACGGCGCCTTCATCGAGGGGCTCGTCGGGGTGCCCGAGGGGACCGCGCTGGTGCTCGATCTCGGCAGCGGGCAGCTCGTCGTCTGCGAGGTCAAGCGGTCCGAAGGCGCGCAGCTCGGGGTGGAGTTCGAGCAGCCGCTGGTGAGCGACGGGGCCGGCGGCCTGTGCACCCGCCACCGCGTCAGTCCTTACGCGCTCGCCGCGGCGGGAATGCCGCTGACCTCGTTCGCCGCCGGCGGGGCGACCCCGCTCGGCCAGCAGGCCCCCACCAGTCCGCCGCTGTTCATGCAGGTGCAGGTCGGCAGCGCCGGCTGAGGCTTTACTCGCGCCGGCAAGCGATTATCCGGTTGCCATGAGCAACGCATCGCCACCGACCTACGACGAAGTCGTCCTCGGCCGCCGCTCGATCCGCGGTTATCTCGACAAGCCGGTGCCGCGCGCGCTGATCGAGGAAGTGCTCGCCCTCGCCATGCGCTCGCCCTCGTCGATGAACACCCAGCCGTGGCACTTCCACGTGATCACCGGCGAGCCGCTCGATCGCATACGCCGCGGCAACACCGACAATATCCTCGCCGGGCTGCCCGACAGCCGCGAGTTCCGCCGCGGCAGCGCGTTCGCCGGGGTCCACCGCGAGCGGCAGATCGGGGTCGCCAAGCAGTTGTTCGAGGCGATGGGCATCGCCCGCGACGACAAGGACGGGCGGCAGGACTGGGTGCTGCGCGGTTTCCGCCAGTTCGACGCGCCGGTGTGCGTGATCATCACCTACGACCGCGAGCTGGACGACGGGGACGACAGCAAGTTCGATTGCGGCGCGGTCGCCACCGCGCTGGTCAACGCCGCGTGGAGCCGCGGCCTCGGCTGCGTGATCAACAGCCAGGGCATCATGCAGAGCCCGGTGGTGCGCGAGCACGCCGGCATCCCCGCCGACCAGGTGATCATGAAGGCAGTGGCGATGGGCTGGCCCGACGAGAGCTTTCCGGCGAACGCGGTGGTCAGCCGGCGCCGGCCGGTCGGAGAAGCCGCGCGGTTTATCGGGTTTCCGGAGTAGAAGGGTGACAAAAGTGACACCCTGTCACCCATTCAGAACCCGTAATATCGTAGCGATTTCAATCAGTTATAAGCGAAGGTGACGGGTGACACCCTGCCGCCCCAAATGACCGGACCGGCCTGTCCTATGCGCATCCCCGGTCGATGGCAGGTTGAGCGGATGTAGGAAAACGCTTTTTCGGCGCACCGCGGTTGACGGTCGCGCGCACCGGCGCGCACAGTGGCGGGGAGGAGACTAGCCATGGCCACTGCCGCGATCGAACCGCCTGCCTCGACCGGCTCGGGCGTGCTCGCCGTTCGTCCGCTGACCCCGGCGATCGGCGCCGAGATAGAGGGCATCGACCTCGCCGCCCCGGACATCGCGGCGCGCATTCCCGCGATCCGCGCGGCGCTGCTCGAATACGGGGTGATCTTCTTCCGCGACCAGCACTTGACCGCGCAGCAGCACATCGCCTTCGCCCGCCATTTCGGCGAGCTCGAGATCCACCCGGCCACTCCGAAGGACCAGGCAGACCCCGAGATCCTGCGGATCGCGCACGGTCCCACCAGCCGCGGCAGCGAGAACTCGTGGCATTCGGACGTGACCTGGCGCGAAAAGCCTTCGCTCGGCTCGATCCTGCGCGCGGTCGAAGTGCCCGAAGTGGGCGGCGACACGCTGTTCGCCAACATGCACCTCGCCTACGAACGGCTCAGCCCGGAGCTTAAGCGGTGGTGCACGGGATTGACCGCGGTGCACGACATCGCCCGCGTGTTCGCCCGGCGGCTCGGCAAGCGGCCCGAGGAGCTGCACGAGCAGTACCCGCCGACGCGCCACCCGGTGGTCCGCACGCATCCCGAGACGGGCAAGCCGGTGCTGTTCGTCAACACCGCCTTCACCAGCCATATCGAGGGTCTCAGGGAAAGCGAGAGCCGGTGGTTGCTCGAACGGCTCTACGCCACCGCATCCGATCCGGAGATCCAGTGCCGCTTCCGCTGGCGGGCGGGCTCGATCGCGTTCTGGGACAACCGCCTGTGCCAGCACTTCGCGGCGAGCGATTACTTCCCCGCGCGGCGGGTGATGGAGCGCGTGACGATCGCCGGCTGCCGGCCGTATTACGAGCCTTCGCGCTAACGTACTCCTCGTCATGGCGAGGAGCGCTTCGCTCGCAATGACGAAGGGTTCTACCTCAGCGAGACCACGTTGTCGCTCGCGCGCGGGTCGACCCGGTCGCCGCGGTAGAGGCTCGCCATCGGCTCGTCGCCCACCACGATCTGTGCCGCGTTGCCGAAGCCGTTGAAGCCGGTCTTCATCGCCGCGCCGTAGGCGCCGAGCATGCCGATCTCGATGTAGTCGCCCGCCTGGATGTCGGCCGGCAGCAGGAACGGTCCCTTCATGTAGTCGGCATCGTCGCAGGTCGGCCCGTAGAAGGCGAATTCCTCGAGCGGCTGGGTGAGATCGTCCTCCAGCGCCTTCACCGGAAAGCGCCAGTCGACATGCGCGGCATCGAACAGCGCGCCGTAGGCGCCGTCGTTGATGTAGAGCTCCTCGCCGCGCCGCTTCTCGACCCGGACGACGAGCGAGGAATACTCGGCGCACAACGCGCGCCCGGGCTCGCACCACAGCTCGGCGTTGTAGGCGATCGGCAGCGCTTCGAAATGGCGGTGGATGATCGCGAAGTAATCCTCGAGCGGGGGCGGCTCCATGCCCGGATAGTCGCTCGGGAAGCCCCCGCCGACATCGACCACGTCGATCACCACCGATGCCTCGGCCACCGCGGCGCGCACGCGCTCCAGCGCCTGGACATAGGCGAACGGGGTCATCGCCTGGCTGCCGACGTGGAAGCACACACCGAGCCAGTCGCAGTGCTGGCGGGTGGCCTGCAGCAGCTCGGCCGCGTCGGCGAGATCGACGCCGAACTTGGCGGCGAGGCTGAGCTCGGAATATTCGGACGAGACGCGCAGGCGAACCAGCAGCCGCAGGTCGCTCGCGGCCGTGCCGTCATCGCCGCCGGTCGCCTCGACAATCTTTTCCAGCTCCTCGAGCGTGTCGAGGCTGAAGGTCTTCACGCCGTGCTCGAAATAAGCCTCGCGGATCGCCCGCGCGGTCTTGACCGGGTGCATGAAGCACAGCTCCGCCTGCGGCAGCGCCGCGCGCACCAGCCGAACCTCGGCGATCGAGGCGACGTCGAAATGGGTGATCCCGCTGTCCCACAGCACGCGCAGCAGCTCGGGCGAGGGATTGGCCTTGACCGCATAGAGCGAGCGGCCCGGAAACTTCTCGACGAAGAAGCGGGCGGCGCGCGCAGCGGCGTGCGGGCGATTGAGGATGACCGGTTCGTCCGGCGCGAGGGCGCGAACTACAGACCGTGCGTCAGGGTGGATGTGCAACTCAAGGGACCCCCAAACGGTTCGTTCATCAAGGCAGCCTTGCGGTTTGGGAAGTCCCCCCCTTCGCAGGGGAGCTTGGCTGCGGAAGCGGGCCTATAAAGCGGGGGGACTGAACCGCAAGTGAAAATCGACCCCGCGAGGCGGAGCGCCTCCCCGCTCAGCTCAACCGGTCGCGGAAGTCCTCGTAATCGAATGATTTGACCTGCTCGAGCGCGTCGGTCTCGCTGTCCCACAGCCAGATCGACGGCAGCCGGACGCCGTTGAAGGTGTTGGTCTTCACCATCGAATAATGCGCCTGGTCGAGGAACGCGATTCGCTCCCCCGGTTCGTTCGGCACCGGCAGCCGGTAGTCGCCGATCACGTCCCCGGCGAGGCATGAGGGGCCGCCGAGGCGGACGGGCTCGCGAGCCCCAGCGAAGGCTGGGGCCTCGGGCATGGGAGCGCCGTCCGGCCCGAGATCCCGGCGTTGGCCCGTCAGGCCAGCTTCGCTTCCGCTGGGACTGGCCGGCAGTTCATGCAGCATCGCCGGGCGATAGGGCGCCTCGATCACGTCGGGCATGTGGCAGGTGGCGGAAATGTCGACGATCGCCACCGGCTGCCCGTTCCAGTGCGAATCGAGGATCGTGCCGACGAGAATGCCGGCGTCGAGCGCGACCGCCTCGCCCGGCTCGAGATATATCTCGGCGCCGGTATCGTCCCTGGCGTCGCGGAGAAACTCGATGAGCTCCTCGCGCTGGTAGTCGGCGCGGGTGATGTGGTGCCCGCCGCCCATGTTGATCCACTTCAGCTCGCCGAACCACGGCTCGATCGCATCGAACACCGTGTCCCAGGTCCGCTTGAGCGGCTCGAAGTCCTGCTCGCACAAGTTGTGGAAGTGAATGCCGTCCACTTGCGCCATGATCTCGGGCGTGAGCTGGTCGAGCGGGAAGCCCAGGCGGCTGCCGGGGCTCGACGGATCGTAGCGCGGCACCTCGCCGCACGGGCACAGCGGGTTGATCCGGAGGCCCACGTCGAACTGCTGCCCGGCGGCGCGCGCCGCGTCGAGGATCGGGCGGTAGCGTTCGAGTTGGCCGGGCGAGTTGAAGATTACGTGGTCGCTGAGGCGGCAGACTTCGGCCAGCTCGTCGGGCTTGTAGGCCGCGCAGTAGGTGGCGATCTCGCCGTCGTAGAACTCGCTCGCGAGGCGCGCTTCCCACAACCCGCTGGTGCACACCCCGTCGAGATACTCGCCGATGATCGGTGCGACCGACCACATGCTGAACGCTTTGAGCGCCGCGAGCACCTTGATCTCCGCCGCGTCGCGGATGTCGGCGAGGATCTGCAGATTGGCACGCAACTTCGCCGCGTCGACGACGAAAGCGGGGGAGTCCACGCGGTGCAGATCAAAGTGAGCGAAAGCGCCCGGATCGCCGGCTCTGGTTTCCATTCGTCCACCTGGGTTGCATTGGTTCACGCGAAGACGCGAAGAGGTCAGTCACCAAAGCGACCGCCGCGATGATTGTTGACGATGCGCTTCAGGCCATCCCTGAACATGGCTTGCCCGAAGTTCATCAGCAGCCCGAGCGGCAACTCCATGAGCCGCAGATAGGTGAGAACCTGCTTTCCGTGAACAGGAAGAAGCCTGTCGATCGACTTCAGCTCGACGATCAGGCCATGTTCGACGAGCAAGTCGATCTTGAAAGCGTTGTCTACGACAACGCCTCTATAATTCAATCGGACGGGGACCTGGCGTTCGACCGAAAGGCCAGCCTGCCGGAGAGCTTCGGCCATCAACGCTTCATACGCACTTTCCAACAGGCCTGGCCCGAGGTCATCATGTATATGAAACCCGCAATCGACCACGATGCGAGCTACTCGCTCCAGCTCGTCTACGCTCGACATCTTCGCGTCTTCGCGTGAACCCAACTCGCTTAAAACTGCACCGGCCCCGGAAGCTCCTCGACCGTCCAGGGCAGGCCCTGCGCGTTGAGCATCTCCATGAACGGGTCGGGGTCCATTTGCTCCATGTTGAACACCCCTTCGCCGGCCCACTTGCCGGTCACCATCAGCGCGCTGCCGATCATCGCGGGGACGCCGGTGGTGTAGCTGACCGCCTGGTTGCCGGTCTCCTGATAGGCCGCCTCGTGGCTGCAGATGTTCTTGATGTAGAACGTCTTTTCGCCTGATCCGTCGAGCGCTTCGCCGGTGGCGATGACGCCGATGTTGGTGTTGCCCCTGGTCGTCTCGCCCAGCGTTTCGGGCTTGGGCAGCACCGCGGCGAGGAACTGGAGCGGGATGATTTCCCGGCCCTGATAACGGATCGGCTCGATCGAGGTCATGCCGACGTTCTGCAGCACCGTGAGGTGCGTGATGTAGGCATCGCCGAAGGTCATCCAGAACCGCGCCCGCTCGAGCTCGGGGACGAACCGGGCGAGGCTTTCCAATTCCTCGTGGTACATCAGGTACATGTTCTTCGGGCCCACCGCCGCGAAGTCGAAGTTAACCTTGGTGCTCATCGCCGGGGTCTCGACCCACTCCCCGTTCTCCCAGTGGCGGGCGGGCGCGGTGACTTCGCGGATGTTGATCTCGGGGTTGAAGTTGGTCGCGAAGTGCTGGCCGTGATCGCCGCCGTTGCAGTCGAGGATGTCGAGCTGGCGGATGGTCTTCAGCTTGTGCTTCTTGAGCCACATCGTGAACACGGACGTGACCCCCGGATCGAAGCCCGAGCCGAGCAGCGCCATCAGCCCCTTCGCCTTGAAGCGGTCGTGGTACGCCCACTGCCACTTGTACTCGAACTTCGCCTCGTCCTTCGGCTCGTAGTTGGCGGTGTCGAGATAGTTCACGCCGGCTTCCAGGCAGGCGTCCATGATCGGCAGGTCCTGGTACGGCAGCGCGAGGTTGACCACCAGGCTGGGCCGCACCTGGCGGATCAGGTTGACCATCGCCGGCACTTCCTCGGCATCGATCGAGTAGGTCCGCACGTCGCGCCCGGTGCGCTCTTTCACCGAGGCGGCGATCGCGTCGCACTTCGACTTGGTGCGGCTGGCGAGGTGAATGTCGCCGAAGATGTCGGCGTTCATTGCCATCTTGTGCACGCAGACCGAGCTGACCCCGCCGGCGCCGATTACCAGGACTGTCGACATGATATCTCCGAGGAACTTCACGAAGCGCCATTGGCGCTGAATGCCGAACGCCCTAGTCGGGGCGAATGTTTCGCGAAAGCCCCCGAGAGCCGACCCGCGAAGGCGTGCTGCGCGCGGCCGAAAAGGTCGCGGCGATCCTCCCGCCCACCCCGCTGCTGTCGGTGGAAATCCGCGGCGTGCCGGTCCACGCCAAGGCCGAGGTGCTGCAGCCGATCGGCTCGTTCAAGATCCGCGGCGCGTGGCACCGGCTGAGCGATCTCACCCCCGCCGAGCGGGCCGCCGGGGTCGTCGCGGTGTCGAGCGGCAACCACGCGCAAGGGGTCGCCTGGGCGGCGCGCGCGCTGGGGATCGAGGCGGCGATCGTGATGCCGGCCGACGCGCCGCAAGTGAAGCTCGCGGCGACCCGCGCGCTCGGCGCGGAAGTCATCCTCTACGACCGGGCCGGGGGCGAGGACCGCGAGGCGGTGGCGAACGCCTTGTGCGACGCGCGCGGACGCACGCTGGTCCACGCCTACGCCGATCCGTGGGTGATCGAAGGCCAGGGCAGCGCGGGGATCGAGATCGCCGCGCAGATGGGGCGCAAGCCGTCGCGCATCGTCGTGTGCTGCGGCGGCGGCGGGCTCACCGCGGGGCTGGCGCTCGCCTGCCCCTCGGCGGCGATCCATCCGGTCGAGCCCGAAGGGTGGGACGACGTGCGGCTGAGCCTCGAGCGCGGAGAAATCGTCCGCGTGGGCCCCCACCCGCCGCCGACCGCGTGCGACGCGATCCAGACCCCGCAGACCGCGCCCGTCAACTTCGCGGTGCTCAAGGCGCGGTGCGAGCCCGGCATCGCGGTAAGCGAAGCCGAAGTGCGCGCGGCGCAGCGCTTCGCGTTCGCCAAGCTGCGGCTGGTGGTCGAACCCGGCGGGGCGGCGGCGCTGGCGGCGGCGCTCGCCGGCAAGGTCCCGCTCGATGCCGATACCGTCGTCATGCTCACCGGCGGCAATACCGATGCCGCCGCCTTCGCAGAGGTCCTTTCCGCTTCCGACTAGCCCGGTTTGACATCGCACTGCCGGGCGCGCAGTCTGCAGCCGAACGGGGTCATCGGGAGGGGGAAACGATGCAGGCGCAGATGCTCGCACCGGCCGCGGTGCTGGTCGCATGGACACTGGCGATGCTGGTGTGGACCGCGGCGACGCGGTTCCCGGCAATGAAGCGCGCCGGGCTCGATCTCAGGAACGCCGCGCGCGGCGGCCGCGGGCAGAACCTCGAAGGAGTGATCGACGAGCGCGCGAACTGGAAATCGCACAACTATTCGCACCTCGTCGAACAGCCGACGCTATTTTACGCGGTGTCGCTGATCATCGCGCTGCTCGGCGCGGGGCCGGGCGACGTGCTGGTCGCCTGGATCTATGTCGGCCTGCGCATCGTCCATTCGCTGTGGCAGGCGCTGGTCAAGGTGGTCTCGGTGCGCTTCCTGCTGTTCATCCTGGCAACCATCGCGCTCGCCGTGCTGGCCTCCCGCGCGCTCGCTCTGACCTTGTTCGCCGACCCGGCGGTGGTCGTATGATCGGGATGGAGATCCTGCGGCCCGTCGCGGCGCTGCTTGCCTGGACGATGGTGATGTGGGCGTGGATGTACGCGACCCGCATCCCGGCGATCAACCAGTTGCCGAAGGTGGATGTGCCCGGGGCCGATCAGGGGTGGACCGGCGCGAAGCTCGATGCGCTGCTCCCGCCGCGCATCCAGTGGATCGCGCACAATTACAATCACCTGCACGAAGCGCCGACGGTGTTCTACGCCGCGGCGATCGTGCTCGCGATCGTCGGCGAAGGCGACGGGCTCAACGCGGCGCTGGCTTGGGTCTATGTCGGCCTGAGGGTCGTCCATTCGCTCTGGCAGGCGACCGTCAACCGGGTGGTGCTCCGCTTCGCGCTGTTCGCGCTGTCGAGCCTGGCGCTGATCGTGCTCGTCGCGCGCGCCGCTCTCGCGGTCTTCTGATTTACTCGGCCGCCTCGGCGTGGCCGTGCAAATCGACCGACAGGCCTGACAGGAACCGCTCGGCGTCGAGCGCCGCCATGCAGCCGGTGCCCGCCGCGGTTACCGCCTGGCGATAGGTGTGGTCCATCACGTCGCCGCAGGCGAACACGCCGGGAACTGCGGTCTTGGGTGTGCCCGGCTCGACCAGCAAGTAGCCGCCCTCGTCGGTCGGCAGCTTGCCCTTGAACAGCTCGGTCGCCGGCGCGTGCCCGATGGCGACGAATGCTCCGTCCACCGCGAATTCGCTCTCCGAGCCCGTCAGCGTGTCGCGCAGCGCGAGATGGGTCAGCCCGCCCGCCAGCGGGTCGCCGGCGAACCGCACGACCGCCTTGTTCCACAGGACCCGGATCTTCGGGTGCGCGAACAGCCGGTCCTGCAGGATGCGCTCGGCGCGCAAGCTGTCGCGGCGATGGATCAGCGTCACGTCGTCGGAATGGTTGGTGAGGTAGAGCGCCTCCTCGACCGCGGTATTGCCGCCGCCGATCACCGCCACCTTCTTGCCGCGATAGAAGAACCCGTCGCACGTTGCGCAGGCGGAGACACCCTTGCCGCCCAGCTCCATCTCGCCCGGCACCCCGAGCCACTTCGCCTGCGCGCCGGTCGCGATCACCAGCGTTTCGCCTTCGTAGACGTCGCCGCTGTCGCCCACCGCGCGGAACGGCGGGCCCGACAGGTCGACATCGACGATCGTGTCCCACATCATCCGCGTGCCGACATGTTCGGCCTGGGCCTGCATCTGCTGCATCAGCCACGGCCCCTGGATCACGTCCTTGAACCCGGGATAGTTCTCGACGTCGGTGGTGATGGTGAGCTGGCCGCCCGGCTGCAGCCCCTGCACCACGATCGGCGCCAGCATCGCCCGCGCGCCGTAGATCGCCGCCGACAGCCCCGCGGGGCCCGAGCCGATGATCAGCATGCGCGTTTTGTGGATGGCCATCGTATCCTCCGTCAGCGAGGCGAGATAGGGGCGCGCGGCAGTGAAATCGAGTCGCCCCGGCGGGCTATCCCCGTCAGACCACGAACCGCTCGCGCAGACGGGCGCGCAAGCCGTCGTCCACGCCCACCGCCCGCGCGAGCCAGCCGTCGAGCGAGCCGTGAGCCTCCGCCGCCACCTCGTGGAAACGCGCGAAATAGTCCTCGTGCACGTCGAGCATCGCGCGGATCGAGGCTTCGTCCATCGTCCGCCCGAGCCGCTTTTCCATCGCCGGCACCGACTGGGCGCGCAGGACATGGAACGTGGGCGATTCGTTCGTCAGCAGGAACTCGCGCAACTGATCGTCGGGCGACACGCCGAGAATGTGCAGCAGCAGCGTCGCCGCCATCCCGGTGCGGTCCTTGCCCGCGAAGCAATGGACGAGGCTCGCCCCCTCGCGCGCCGCCAGCGCCTCCAGGTAACGCGCGAACATCGCCTGCATCGCCGGGTTCGCCGGCATGCGCGTGTACACCGCCAGCATCCGGTCGCGGGCGTAGTCGGCGGTGGTCACCTCGGGCCCGATGTCCATGTGCGGCGGGCTCGAGCTGGTCTCCCCTTCGTGCGCGACCACCTCGCCCTGCCAGCCCTCGTGCCGCCGGCACGGATGCATCGTGCGCTCCGTTATCCCGCGCAGATCGATCACGGTACGGATATCGAGCCGGGCGAGCGCCGCAAGGTCCGCATCGGTCGCGCCGACGTGCTGGCCGGAACGGTACAGCAGGCCACGCCGCACCCGCCCGCCATCCGCCGCGTAGCCGCCATAGTCGCGGAAGTTGTGAATGCCTTCGAAGTTCGGGGTCATTGCCCGCGCCCTGCCAGCGGCGGCGCTACTCGGCAACCGCTTGCGGATGGTGCGGCACCAGGATCAGGGTTTGGCCCTCCACCCGCCACGACTTCAGTCGCGAAAGCAGGTTCATCCCGATCACGTTGGTCTCGCCGATGTTGGGCGCGATCACCGCGTCGAGCCCGCCGGCCTTGACGTTGCCGAAGCGGAGGGCATCGATCGTGGTGAGCTCGGCGGAGACGGTGCCGTTGGCGGTGGCGATCCGCACCGGCATCCCGCCGGTGCGCGGCTCGAGCCCCGCGCGCGCGGCGAGCGGGACCGATACCGCGGTCAGCGTGGCGCCGGTATCGACCAGGAACGGCGCGGAGACGCCGTTGATCTCCGCCCGGATCCAGAAGTGGCCGTCGGGATGCAGCGGCACGCGGGTCTCCCCGCCCTCGACCGTCTGGCTCGGCAGGCCGAGCTCGGGCACCGCGATGTCGAGCCGCGGGTCGAACCGCGAGACCTGGAGCACGACGACGACGAGGATGCCGGCGAGCGCCAGCGTGCTGACCCCGGCGAGCGCGCGGCCGAAGCCGCCGTAGCGCCGCGCGAGCGCGCTGCCGAGCATGCTGCCGATCACCGCCGCGACGGTCGCCATCAGCAGGCCCGACTTCGGGATCTCGCGGATCACGCCGGCCAGCGCCTCGAAGATCGCGTGGGCATCCATCGCCATCGCCTACATGTGGGCGGCTTTATCCGGCCTGACTAGGGGGCGCTGCGGGCGATCGTCGCATCGGCGAGGATCAGCGAGAAGCGCTCGGCCCCGTCGAGCCAGCGGCGGCGCGGGGTCCAGCCGCCCGCGAGCAGCAGCAGATTGGCACTGCGGCGCGAGAACTTGTGGCTGTTCTCGGTATGGATGCTCTCCCCCGGGGCCATCGCGAAAGCGTGGCCGGCGACGCTGAAATGCAGCGCCCGTTCTGCCACGAGATGCATCTCGATCCGCGCGAAATCATCGTTCCACCGCGCTTCGTGGCGCAGTGCATCGACAGGGATGGCCCCCTCGAGCTCGCGGTTGATCCGCCGCGCGAGGTTGAGGTTGAACGCCGCGGTCACCCCGGCGGGGTCGTCGTAGGCCGCGAGCAGGACCGCCGGATCCTTCACCAGGTCCATTCCGATCAGCAACTGGCTCCCCTCCCCCAGCGTCGCGCGCATCGTGCGCAAGAGGTCGGTGGCCGTGCGCGGGACCATGTTGCCGATCGTCGAGCCCGGGAAGAAACCCAGCTTGGCCAGCGGCCCGACCGTTTCGGGCAAAGCGACCTCGCGCATGAAGTCGGCCTCCACCGGATGCACCGGCAGGCCGGGGAACTTGGCGGCGAGCGCTTCCGCCGAAGCGCGCAGGAATTCGCCCGAGATGTCCAGCGGGACGTACGCCACCGGCGCGATGGCGGACAGCAGCAGCGGGGTCTTCGTCGAGCTGCCCGAGCCGAACTCGACCACCGCCCGGCCTTCGCCGATCAGCGCGCGGAATTCCTCGCCGTGCGCCGTCAGGATTTCGGTTTCGGCGCGGGTCGGATAATATTCGGGGAGACAAGTGATGTCCTCGAACAGCCGCGATCCGGCTTCGTCGTAAAACCAGCGCGCGGGCACCGCCTTCTGCGGCTCGGCCAGCCCGCGCAGCACGTCGTCGCGGAACGCCGTCGCCACCCCGCTTTCATCGTGCTCGACCAGGCTCAACCCCTGCCCGGCCGGCATCAGGCGTCCTTCGCCAGCCGCAGCCCGGTGAACTGCCAGCGCTGGTGCGGGTAGAAGAAGTTGCGGTAGCTCGCGCGCGAATGCCCGCGCGGGGTGGCGCAGCTCGCGCCCTTGAGCACGACCTGCCCACTCATGAACTTGCCGTTGTATTCGCCCACCGCCCCTGCCGCCGGGCGGAATCGTGGATAGGGCAAATAGGCCGAGCGAGTGTATTGCCAGCCGTCGCCGAACAGCGCGCTTCCCCCACACGGAAGCGGCGGGCCCGCGGCGTCGAGCTGGTGGCCGCCCGCCGGATCGTGGGCTTGTGCGATTGCTTCCCATTCGAACTCGGTCGGCAGCCGCGCGCCGGCCCACGCGGCATAGGCG
>JBGSBH010000035.1:0-15232 GCA_041730635.1 Cypionkella sp. | reverse complement strand
GTTCCAGATCGGCGCGGCTGATCGTTTCGACCAGATGCAGCGGCGTGGTAGCGCCGCCTTCCATGCGGGCGGTAATGAACGGCAGGTTGATTTCCGTGGTCTGCGCGCTCGACAGTTCGATCTTGGCCTTTTCGGCGGCTTCCTTCAGCCGCTGGAGCGCGAGCTTGTCGCTGCGAAGGTCCATATTCTCCTTCGCCTTGAACTTGTCCGCCAGGTGCTCGACGATCGCCGCGTCGAAGTCCTCGCCGCCCAAAAAGGTGTCGCCGTTGGTGCTCTTCACCTCGAACACGCCGTCACCGATCTCGAGGATCGAGACGTCGAAGGTGCCGCCGCCGAGGTCGTAGACGGCGATCGTCTTGCCGTCTTCCTTCTCGAGCCCGTAGGCGAGCGCCGCCGCGGTCGGCTCGTTGATGATCCTCAGCACCTCGAGCCCCGCGATCTGGCCGGCGTCCTTGGTCGCCTGACGCTGGGCGTCGTTGAAGTACGCGGGCACGGTGATCACCGCCTGGGTCACCTTTTCGCCGAGGTAGCTCTCGGCGGTTTCCTTCATCTTCTGCAGGATGAAGGCGCTGATCTGGCTCGGCGAATAATCCTCGCCGCCCGCCTTGACCCAGGCGTCGCCGTTCTTGCCCTTGACGATCGTGTAGGGAACCAGCTCGGTATCCTTCTTGGTCACCGGATCGTCGAACCGGCGGCCGATCAGGCGCTTGACCGCGAACACGGTGTTGTCGGGATTGGTCACCGCCTGGCGCTTCGCCGGCTGGCCGATCAGCCGCTCGCCATCCTTGGTGAAGGCGACGATCGAGGGGGTGGTCCGCGCCCCTTCCGAATTCTCGATGACCTTGGGCTTGCCGCCGTCCATCACGGCGACGCAGGAATTGGTGGTGCCGAGGTCGATACCGATAACTTTGGCCATGGTTTCCCTATGAATTTAGCGTTGTTGGACACCGCCGGCCGGCCCCCCGCTATAGCGGCAGAACCCATTGGCGGCTCGGGTTCACGGGCCGCGATATAGGTGTGCTTTCGGTTGGCACAAGAGATTGAACCGGCTAGCTCTGTGCCGCTGTTTCGAAGGGGGAAAGCATGGGTAAGGCGATGCTGCTGGGGCTGGCGCTGGCGGGCGCGGGGATGGCTCTGACGAGCTGTGGCGAAGCGCCCAGCGAAGCACCCGCCGAAGCGGGGATCCCGGGGATGAAGATTTCCAACGCGCGGATGGTGCTCGCCCCCGTCGCCGGCAATCCGGCGGCGGTCTACTTCGATCTCGCTTACGTAGGCGAACGGCGCGTGGCGCTCAACCGCGCCGAGGTGAAAGGCGCCAAGAGCGCGACCTTTCACGATTACGGCGAATACGACTTCAAGGTCCAGATGATGGACATGCTGCCGCTGCCGCTGAAGAAGGGCGACAAGGTGGAGTTCGCGCCGGGCGGCAAGCATCTGATGGCGATGGAGCCCGATGCCTCGCTGAAGCCCGGCGGCACCACCGAGGCGACGATCATCGTCTCGGGCGGCAAGCGGCAGACCTTCCCGGTCGAGATCCGCGCCGCGGGGGACGAGCGCTGAGGGCTTCGCTCGACGATCTCGGGGTTAAAAACGGATCGGCACTCCCGCCGGCCTGCCCGGTCGGCGGCGAGCGACGGCTGACCGAAGGCGAGGTGGCACTGGCGCGCAGCGTGTTCGGCAGCGCGATCGCCTATGATCGGGTGACGATCCGCCGCCGCAAGTTCTTCCCCTTGCAGCCGCGACGGGTGACGATGGCGCCTCGCGGCCACCTCCACTTCCACCCCCGCGGAGAGGCTTATTGCGACGATTTCGCGCAAGCGGGGATCATCGCCCAGGGGCTGTTCGTCCACGAGATGACGCACGTCTGGCAAACCCAGGCCCGCGGGGAGTGGTATCTGCTGCTCCACCGTCATCCGTTCTGCCGCTACGACTACAGCCTCAAACCGGGCTGGAGCCTGGCCCGCTACGGCATCGAACAGCAGGCCGAGATCGTCAAACACGCATTCTGGCTGCGCAACGGCGTGCAGGTGGCGGGCGTGGCAGACCCGGCGGCCTATGACCTGCTGGTCCGCTTCCCCGGGGACGAGCGCCACCCGATCGCTTGAGCCTCCCGGTTTCACTTGATACTTGTTGAGCCAGCGATCCGGGCGGCCCAACCCGCGCCCGGCCTGGCGGGCTGGAGATGGAGCTTTTCGATTACGGTATGAGCCGCGAGCGCGGCTTCCTGTCGCATTACGAGATCGACGAGATCGTTCTGCCCGCGGCATTCGACGCGGTGAAGCAGGCCGCCGGCGGCCTCTCCGGCCTGCTCTCGACCGGGCGTGTTCGCCACTGGCTGGACCAACTCGACGACCCGCACCTCGAGGAATGGGCGCGCGAGGCGCCCGAAGAGCAAGTCCGCACCGCGATGGTGCACTACAGTTTTCTAGTGCAGGCCTACGTCTGGGGCGAGCCGCTGCCGCCCGCACACCTGCCCGCCAACCTCGCGCGGCCGATGGTGGCCATCGCCGACCGGCTCGGGCAGGCGCCGCTGCTGCCCTATTCGGCTTATGTCCTCGACAACTGGGCGCGGCTCGACAAGTCCGGGCCGATCGCGCTCGAGAACATCCGTATGGTCCAGAACTTCCTCGGCGGGGCCGACGAGAACTGGTTCGTGATGATCCACGTGGCGATCGAAGCCGAGGCCGGCGTGCTGCTCGACAACGCCACGCGCCTCGTGATCGTGGCCGAACAGGAAGACGAGCGCGAGGCCGAGCGCCTGCTCGTCGAGATGGATGCCGCGTGGGAACGGATCTACGCGCATTTCGCCCGCATGCCCGAGCGCTGCGACCCCTACATCTATTTCCACCGCGTGCGGCCGTACATCCACGGCTGGGCGAACAACCCGGCGCTCAGCGGCGGCGGGCTGATCTACGACGGGGTCGACCGCTTCGAGCGCAAGCCGATGCCCTATCGCGGGCAGACCGGCAGCCAGTCGAGCATCGTCCCGGCGATGGACGCGCTGTTCGGCGTCGGCCATTCGGACGATCCGCTGCGGCAGTTCCTCGACGAGCTCCATCATTACCGCCCGGTGCCCCACCGGCGCTTCATCGAAGACCTTGCCGCGCGCTCGACGCTGCGCGCGTTCGTCACCGCGTCAGGCTCGCCCAGCCTCAAGGACGCGTTCAATGCCTGCCTCAACCAGTCGGCGCGCTTCCGCACCCGCCACCTTGAATACGCGGCGAGCTACATCAACAAGCAGGCCGGCAGCATCGCCGGCAACGATCCCGATGTGGGCACCGGCGGCACCCCGTTCATGAAGTACCTCAAGAAGCACCGCGACGAGAACCGGGCGCAGCTGGTTTGAGCCTTCGTTAAGCATTGAAAACTATGGCATGACTCGTGATCGAAGGTCAGGCCATCACGCCCGCGCTAACGAAATTTGAACTGCGCGGGCGGTTTATCGACTGCTTCGCGAGGATCGAAGATCATTTAGCCGCCACGCTCGAGCGGCTTATCCTGATCGAGCACTGCAAGAAGACGCCCTATCTTTTCGGCGACAAGTTTGAGCTCATCCGCGCGACCGCTTCCGTTGATGGAGTCTGGCAACATCCGCATCATGTGGCGCCGATACTCGACCAACTTGACAAATACGCCAAATTAAGGGGGCTAATCTGCCATGGCGTTATTACGGAAACGAGCCTTGGCGAAGAGTCGGCCTTCTCCATTCGCGGCCCAGGACAAAACTATTGGGAGGAACGAAAGGTAATCACTTTCTCGGAGTGCTCGGAAATGCTGCGCTATCTCGAAGCCTTGACCGGGAAATTGCTCAAGCAGTCGGTGAAAAGCTGGAGTAAGCCGCAAACGCTTTAAAGCGCAGCAAGATCGCCGACAGCATTCTTGTCCAGCCTGCGCGATGCATCGGCCATCGGATACTTCAGCCCCGTGGCGCAGTTGAACAAGACCGCCTCGTCCTCCGCCCCGACCCAGCCCTCCGCGACCGCCTTCCGCCACGCGGCCAGCGTCGCGCCGCCCTCGGGGCACATCAGCAAGCCGTCCGCCTTCGCGCACTCATCGGTGGCGGCGAGGATGTCGGCGTCGTCCACCCCGATCCCCCGACCGCCGCTCTCGCGCACCGCGCGCAGGATCAGGAAATCACCGACCGCCTTGGGCACGCGAATGCCAGCCGCGACGGTGTGCGCGTCCTCCCAGCGCTCGGCGTGCTCGGCGCCGTCCTCCCACGCCTTGACGATCGGCGCACACCCGCTCGCCTGCACAGCGAACATCCTGGGCCTTTCGGGGCCGATCCAGCCCAGCTGCTCCAGCTCTGCAAACGCCTTCCACATGCCGATGAGGCCCGTCCCGCCGCCGGTGGGATAGAAGATCGCCTTGGGCAGCCGCCAGCCGAGCTGCGCGGCGAGCTCCAGCCCCATCGTCTTCTTGCGCTCAATCCGGTAGGGCTCCTTCAATGTCGAGAAGTCGAACCACAGCCCTTCGGCCGCGCCCTTGCCGACGATCGCGCCGCATTCGTCGATCAGCCCGTTGATGCGGTAGACCCGCGCGCCCTGCGCGGCGATCTCGCGCACGTTGATCTCCGGCGTGTCGTCGGGGCAGAACACCACCGTCTCGATGCCCGCGCGCGAAGCATACGCGGCGAGCGCCGCGCCGGCATTGCCGTTGGTCGGCATGGCGATTCGGGTGACGCCGAGCTCGCGCGCCATCGCCACCGCCATCACCAGCCCACGCGCCTTGAACGAGCCGGTCGGTAGCCGCCCCTCGTCCTTGACGATCACGTTCCGCCCGCCCGCGCGCGGGATCGGGATCAGCGGCGTCTCGATCTCGCCGAGGCTGACCACGCTGGCGGTCCGGCGCACCGGCAGCAGCTCGCGCCAGCGCCACAGGTCCGTCGGCCGCGCCTCCAGCGCGTCGCGCGACAGCGCGCGGCCCACGCCGTCGAGGTCGTAGCGCACCAGCAAAGGCCGGCCCGCCGCGGACAAACCGTGCAGTTCCTCGGCGGCATAGCGCTCGCCCGTCAGCGAGCATTCGAGATGGCTGACGAACGTCGGCCGCTCGCCCTGGAGATTACTGCTGATCATATTCTTTCATCCGTCCGCTTCGAGCGAAGTCGCGAAGCGCGCAGGCGCCGTGTCTCGACTTCGCTCTACACGAACGGGCTTTGGGGGGACTAAGGCTTCTTCGCCACGCCGACCATCGCCGGGCGCAACAGGCGGTCCTTGATCATCCAGCCGCTCTGCATCTCCTGCACCACCGTGCCGGGTTCGTGGCTGTCGGAAGGGATCTCGAGCATCGCCTGGTGCTGGTTGGGATCGAGCGGCAGGCCTTCGGAGGCGATGCGGGTGATGCCGTGGGAGGCGAACACCTTCTCGACCTCGCGCTGGGTGGCTTCGACCCCGGTCACCAGCGCGCCGAGCCGCGGATCGTCGTGGAGGTCGGCCGGGATCGCCGCGATCGCGCGGACCAGGTTATCGTAGACCGAGAGGATGTCGCGCGCAAACCCGGTCGCCGCATAGGCGCGCGCATCGGCCACGTCCTTTTCCATCCGCCGGCGCACGTTCTGCGTCTCGGCGCGGGCGTAGAGGACGTCCTGCATCGCCTTGTCGAGATCGGCCTTGAGCGCCGCCAATGCATCGGACAGGCTGTCGCCCTGCTCGCCCCCGTCGCCGCTCGTCGCCTCCGGCTGTTCGTCGATCATTTCGGCCGGGACGCCGTCGAGTTCCTTCGCCGCGGCATCGTCCGCCGCCTGCCTGCCGTTATCGCTCATTGCTGTGTCGTCGCTATCCGATGAACTTGCCCAGCGCGCCCATCCGCGTGAGCGTCTGCGCGGTGAAATCCACCATGGGGACCACCCGCGCGTAATTCAACCGCGTCGGCCCGATCACCCCCAGCACCCCGACCACCCGCCCCTCGCTGTCGCGGTAGGGCGCGGCGATGACGCTCGAACCGGACAATGCGAACAGGCGGTTCTCGCTGCCGATGAAGATCCGGGTCGATTCCGCGGTGCGCGCCGAATCGAGCAAGTCGGCGACCGCCTGTTTGCTCTCGAGATCGTCGAGCAGCTGGCGCACGCGCTCGATGTCGCCGAGCGCGCTCTCGTCGAGCAGGTTGG
This sequence comes from Cypionkella sp., assembly GCA_041730635.1. Taxonomy (GTDB): domain Bacteria; phylum Pseudomonadota; class Alphaproteobacteria; order Sphingomonadales; family Sphingomonadaceae; genus Tsuneonella. Next base: position 9,126 of record JBGSBH010000035.1, on the reverse strand, counting down.
CCGCGCCGCGCACGATCAGCACCGGGCGGCGCGCGGCGTCCTCGCTCCACACGGCGAGCCCGCGTTCGACGAGGTCGCGGCTGGCCGCGTCGAGCTGGCCCCGCCCGGCGGCGAGTTCGGCGCGCATCGCTGCCGCCGCGCCCGCCAGCGTGCGCCCGGCCAGGCGCGCGGTGACGTAGTTCGACGCCTGCTCGAGCGCGCCCGCCGAAACCGGCGCCGGCAGCTCGATCACCCGGTTCTCGATCGCCCCGTCCTCGCCCACCAGCACCGCCAGCGCGCGCGGGCCCGCGAGCGGGACCAGGGTCAGCTGGCTGAGCCGCGGTTCGCGGCGGGGCACCAGCACCATCCCCGCCGCGCCCGAGATGTCGGAGAGCAATGCGCTGGTGGCTTCGAGCGCGGCCTCGACCGGCCCCGGCGCGGCGAGCCGCTGTTCGATCGCCTGGCGCTCCTGCGGGGTCGGCTCGGCTACCTGCATCATCCCGTCGACGAACAGGCGCAGCCCGCTTTCGGTCGGCATCCGCCCCGCGCTGGTGTGCGGGGCCGCCAGCAGCCCGAGCCCTTCGAGTTCGTGCAGCACCGCACGGATCGAGGCGGGCGAGAGGTTGAGCGCGCCATCCCCCGCCAGCGTCTTCGAGCCGACCGGCTGGCCGCTGGCGAGATACTCTTCGACCACCCGGCGGAAGATCTCGCGGGCGCGCGTGCTGAGCTCGGTCACCGGCGGGGTCGGCATCGCGGCAATCTAGACGCTGGACTTGCCGCCACAAGGGCCATGCGCCTAGGCACCGGGGCTGCACAGCGAAGGAACAGTCATGCGAGCTTCCGGCCGCGCGCCCGACGAGATGCGCGCCATCACCATCGAGACCGGCTTCACCAGGCACGCCGAAGGATCGTGCCTGGTGAGCTTCGGCGACACCCGCGTGCTGGTCACCGCCAGCGTCGAGGAGCGCATCCCGCCGTGGCTGCGGGGCAAGGGCGAAGGTTGGGTGACGGCCGAATACTCGATGCTCCCGCGGGCGACGCACACGCGCGGCCAGCGCGAGGCGGCGAAGGGCAAGCAGAGCGGCCGGACGCAGGAAATCCAGCGGCTTATTGGTCGTTCCTTGCGCGCCGTGGTCGATTTGAAGAAGCTCGGCGAGCGGCAGATCGTGCTCGACTGCGACGTGCTCCAGGCCGACGGCGGCACCCGCACGGCGGCGATCAGCGGCGCCTGGGTGGCGCTGCGGCTGGCGGTCGACAAGCTGCTCGCCGCGGGCGCCTGCGCGGCGGATCCGATCGAGGCCAAGGTCGCCGCGATCAGCTGCGGGATCGTCGGCGGTACCCCGGTGCTCGATCTCGACTATCTGGAGGATTCGAGCGCCGACGCCGACGCCAACTTCGTGCTCATCGAGGGCGGCCGCATCGCCGAGGTCCAGGCGACCGCCGAAGGCGCGACGTACGACGAGGAGGCGCTGCTGCGCCTCCTCCGCCTCGCCCAGATCGGCTGCACGCAAGTGTTCCGCGCGCAGGAGGCGGCGACCCGTCCATGACCCGCCGGATCGGCTCCGCCACGCTGGTGATCGCCACGCACAATACGGGCAAACTGAAGGAGATCGGCGCGCTGCTCGAGCCTTACGGGGTGAAATGCATCAGCGCCGGCTCGCTCGGGCTGCCCGAGCCGAAGGAGACCGGCACCACGTTCGTGCAAAACGCGCTGCTCAAGGCGCGCGCGGCAGCCGAGGCGTCGGGGCTCGCGGCGCTCGCCGACGACAGCGGGCTGTCGGTCGCCGCGCTCGACGGGCGGCCGGGGGTCTACACCGCCGACTGGGCCGAACGGCAGTGGTTCGAGGGTGAGCCGGGCCGCGACTGGTACCTGGCGATGGGCAAAGTCGAAGGGATGCTGGCTGAAAAAGGCGCGCAGGTTCAGCGCGATGCATGGTTTTCCTGCGTGCTCGCCTTAGCCTGGCCCGACGGCGAGAGCGCGGTCTACGAAGGGCGGGTCGACGGCTCGCTCACCTGGCCGCCGCGCGGCACGCTGGGCTTCGGCTACGATCCGGTGTTCGTGCCGCGGGGGCGAGCCGAGACTTTCGCCGAGCTCGATCCGGACGAGAAGCACCGCATCAGCCACCGCGCCGATGCCTTCGCCAAGCTGGTCGCCGAGCAGTTCGGGCGGTAGAACGCGGCGATGGCCCGCGCGCTCTACATCCATTGGCCGTTCTGCCTCAAGAAGTGCCCGTACTGCGACTTCAACAGTCACGTGCGGAGCGAGGTCGACATCGCGGCGTGGCGCGCGGCGCTGCTGGCGGACATGCGGCATGAGGCGGAGTCGGCGGCGGCCGAGCCGCTGACGTCGATCTTCTTCGGCGGCGGCACGCCGAGCCTGATGCCGCCCGCGCTGGTGGCGGCCTTGCTCGAAGAAGCCGAGCGTTTCTGGGGGTTTGCGCCCGATATCGAAGTCACGCTCGAGGCCAACCCTTCGTCGGTCGAGACCGCCGCCTTCGCCGGGCTCGCGGCTGCCGGGGTCAACCGGGTATCGCTCGGGGTGCAGTCGCTCGACGACGACGCGCTGCGGTTTCTCGGCCGGCTGCACGATGCGCAGGCCGCGCTCGACGCGCTCAGGACCGCGCGCAAGTGGTTCAACCTCGTCAGCGCCGACCTGATCTACGCGCGCCCCGGGCAATCGGCCGACGGCTGGCGCGCCGAACTGGGCCGCGCGATCGATCTCGGCACCGACCACCTTTCGCTCTACCAGCTGACGATCGAGCCCGGCACGCGCTTCGCCACCGACGTCCGACAAGGTGCGTTCGCCCCGCTCGACGACGATCCCGCGGCCGACCTGTTCGCGCTGACCCGCGAGATGACCGCCGCCGCCGGCCTGCCGGCCTACGAAGTGTCGAACCACGCCCGCCCCGGTCACGAGAGCCGGCACAATCTCGCCTACTGGCGCTACCGGGACTACGTCGGGATCGGCCCCGGCGCGCACGGCCGGCGCGGCGGCGCGGCGACCGTGCGCCACAAGAAACCGGAGAACTGGCTCGCGGCGGTGACCGCGCAAGGGCACGGCATCGCCGAGGAGCGGCGGCTCGACCCGCGCGAGGCGGCGTCGGAGGCGCTGCTGATGGGCTTGCGGCTCAGCGAAGGAGTCGACCTCGCGGAGATCTCGGCACGTTTCGCGATTCCGTCGGCACAGTTGGTCGATCGCGCGCGGCTCGCGCTCCATCGTTCGCTTGGTCTGCTGGAGATCGACGGCGATCGTCTGAGGGTCACCGAGGCCGGGATGCCGCTGCTCGACGCGCTGCTCGGCGAGCTGGTGCCGGCCGCGCTGGTGGCGGCATGAGCGCGGCCGAGCTGCTGGAAGCGTGGGGCAACCACCTGCGCGACGGGCGCCGGCGCAGCCCGCACACGGTGCGCGCCTATGTCGCCGCCGCCGCGCGGCTGCTCGCCGCCGGCCAGCTTGCCGACTGGCGGGCGGTCGCCGCGCTCGACGCGCGGGCGTTGCGCCAGCAACTGGCGCTGCGCCGGGCCGAGGGGCTGTCGAACGTCTCGGCCGCCCGCGAGCTCTCGGCGCTGAAGCGCTTCGTCGCGTTTGCCCGCGAGCAGGCGGGCGCCGAGGCATCCGCGCCGCGGCTGCGCGGGCCCCGGCTCAAGAAAGGCCTGCCCCGCCCGGTCACCCCCGACGAGGCGGTCAACCTCGCCGATCTCGTCGCCGGTCCTGCCGCCGAGGACTGGATCGGCGCGCGCGACCGGGCGGTGCTGCTGCTGATGTACGGCGCGGGGCTGCGCATCGCCGAGGCGCTTTCGCTGACCGGGGCGGACCTGCCGTTGGGCGAGACGCTGCGAGTGACCGGCAAGGGCGGCAAGCAGCGCGTGGTGCCGCTGATCCCGCTGGTGCGCGATGGCGTCGCCGCTTACGCCGCCCGCTGCCCGTGGCCGCTCGAGGCGGGCGCGCCGCTGTTCCGCGGGGCCAAAGGCGGGCCGCTCGGCCAGGGCATGGTGCAGAAGGCGGTCGCCCGCGCGCGCACCGCGCTCGGGCTGCCGGCGACCGCGACCCCGCACGCGCTGCGCCACAGCTTCGCCACCCACCTGCTCGGCGCCGGGGCGGACTTGCGGTCGTTGCAGGAACTGCTCGGCCACGCGAGCCTCGGTTCGACCCAGATCTACACCCGGGTCGATGCCGCCACGCTGCTCGACACCTATCGCCGGGCGCACCCGCGCGCGTGAATCACTCGGCCGGTTCGCGCAAGTGCCGCGGCTTCCACGTCGCGACCCGCCAGGCGTAGGCCGCGATCGCCAGCCCGACCAGCGCGAGCATCCCCCAGCCGAGCACGTCCTCGTATTCCGCGAGCCAGCGCGCCAGCAGCGTGCCGCCGAGAATCAGCGCGGCGTTCCAGATCGCCGACCCGAGGAAGGTGAACAGCAGGAACCGCCCCACCGGCATATGCGCGAGGCCCGCGGGCAGCGAGATCATCGTCCGCATGAACGGGCTGAAGCGCAACGCGAACACCACCCACTGCCCGTGCCGCTGGAAAAAGCGCGTGGCCGCTTCCATGTGGTGCCATTCGATCGTCAGCCAGCGGCCCCAGCGGTCGATGAACGGGCGCGTCCGCTCGTAACCCCAGCGGTCGCCGATCCAGTACCAGGCGTAGTTGCCGGCGACGGTCCCCGCGGTGCCGACCACCAGCAGCGGCCAGAACTCCATCGCCCCGCGCTCGACCAGCACGCCGCCCACGCCCATGATCACTTCGCTCGGCACCGGCGGGAAGATGTTCTCGAGCGCCATCAGCAGGAAGATGCCGATGTAGCCGCCGCGCGCGATCGCCTCGATGATGAACCCGTGCATGCCGCCCTCAACGCGCCTGGCGGGCAAAGGGTTCGGCGCGGTCTTTGCCTTGTCGCAAACCCCGCGCTATCCGCCCGCGATGGAATCGGTCGACGCAGTCCTCGCCCAGCTGAACGCGCTGTACGATCGCGCGGTCGAGGCGCTGCGCGCCGACGTGCTCGCGTTCGCGCGCGACGGGGCGATCCCGCCGCTCTCGCGCCGGCTCGACGGCAGCTACGCCTATCCCGAGCTGGTCGTGCGCTACGGCGGCGAACCGCCGGCGAGCAGCCGCGCCCGCGCCTACGGCCGCCTCAACGCGCCCGGCACGTATGCCACCACGGTCACCCGGCCACAGCTGTTCGGCCCCTATCTCGCCGAGCAGCTCGCGCTGATCGCCGAGGACTACCCGGTGTCGATCGAGGTGCGCCGGTCGCGCCAGGAAATCCCCTTCCCCTACGTGCTCGACGGCGAGGCCGGTGCCGAGCTCGTCGGGATCGAGCCGCAGATGCTCGCGCGGCACTTCCCGGCCACCGAGCTCGCGCTGATCGGCGACGAGCTCGCCGACGGGATCGAGCTCGGCGGGCCGGACGACCCGATCCCGCTGTCGCTGTTCGACGGCTTGCGCACCGATTTCAGCCTCGCCCGGCTGGCGCACTACACCGGCACCCGGACCGAGCATTTCCAGCGCTTCGTGCTGTTCACCAACTACCACCGCTACGTCGACGAATTCGTCGACTGGGGGGCCGAGCAGTTGGGATCGAACGGCTACACCGCGCTCGCGGGCGCGGGCGGCCTGCTGCTGACCGAGCGGCGCGCCAATGCCCGCGCCCAACTCAGCGACACCGCGTGGCGGCGGCACCAGATGCCGGCGTATCATCTGATCGGCGACAATCGCGACGGCATCACGCTGGTCAATATCGGGGTCGGCCCGTCGAATGCCAAGACCATCACCGATCACCTGGCGGTGCTGCGGCCCGAAGCGTGGCTGATGATCGGCCATTGCGGCGGGCTCCGGCCGACGCAGAAGATCGGCGACTACGTGCTCGCCCACGCCTACCTGCGCGACGATCACGTGCTCGATCCGGTGCTGCCGCCCGAAATCCCCCTCCCCGCGATCGCCGAGGTGCAGCAGGCGCTCTACGGCGCGGCGGAGGAAGTGTCGGGCGCCCACGGGGCGGACCTCAAGCAGCGGATGCGCACCGGCACCGTGGTCACCACCGACGACCGCAACTGGGAGCTGCAGTACACCCAGTCCGCGCGCCGCATGAGCCTCAGCCGCGCGGTCGGCGTGGACATGGAAAGCGCCACGATCGCCGGGCAGGGCTACCGCTTCCGCGTCCCCTATGGCACGCTGCTGTGCGTTTCCGACAAGCCGCTGCACGGCGAGATCAAGCTGCCCGGCCAAGCCAACAAGTTCTACGAGGAAGCGATCGCCGCGCACCTGCAGATCGGCGTCGCCGCCTGCCGCCGCCTGCGCGAGGAAGGCGACCGCCTGCACAGCCGCAAGCTGCGCGCGTTCAACGAGCCGCCGTTTCGGTAATTCTCAGCGAATGCTCAGCCGCGGCTCATGGCTTGCGGCGCGCGAAAGTCCATCCGTCCGCGACACACGCGGAGAACGACGATGGATCAATTCGAGGATGCTCGGGATTGGCGCGAGAGGTTACGCGACGAGCTGCTGCCCTATCTCGCTTATTACTCGCTCGGGCTGCTGTGGCTGTCCACCGCCGGCCTGATCGGCGCTTGGAGCCAAGCCACGGGCTTCGCACTGCTGGCGCTGACCGCGGTTTTCGGCATCCCCATGACCGCGCTCGTTTCGCTTATGATGCTTTGGCGCATGTTCATGATTGGGATCGACACCGGCCGGGTCGTCGGGATGGTCGCCTCGGTAGCATCGTCGATCGCATTGCTCATCTTCGCGTCTGGCGCGGCTCTTCCCGCAGTGGCCATCGGCCATTCAGTCGGTGAGCTGCAGATGCGGGCAGTGGGGCTACCGCCGAGGGAGGAGTTCCGCTTTTCGTGATGGCTGCGTCGATCGGCCGCCCCCGCAGGCCATTTGGCCTCCATGCCCGCACGGGGATCGGCCCGTCCAACTTTTTGGAAGCCGGCACGCCGCGCGTAATTTCAAATCGCCTACTGCTGGCTGGTGAGGTTTGCCCTCTTCTGCATCGCGCGCCGAAGCTCCGCTCTCAGCGCCTTCGTGACTGCGCCGGTCATCGAGTCACCTGTCTTGTCCGCCAGTTGCCGGGCCAAGCGGTGAGCTTCAGGATCCCTGATGTGAATTTGCTTCACGGAGCTTCACCTCATCGATTGTCGGCCTGTTACAGATCCACCCTCAAAATGAATTCGACTGTTTACCATAGATACTCGAAAACGGCCACAAATTGCAGAGGCAGGAACACAGAACTCGCGACAGCAGAGTGATGTTGAAGCATGGTCGGGTTATGGCGAGTCAACATCCTGCACCCTCTCTCTCCCGCTCGATCGCCGGCCGGTGCGCGGTCGTCACCGGCGCGGCGAGCGGGATGGGGCGCGCAACGGCGCTGTTGTTCGCGGCCGAGGGGGCGCGGGTGGCGGTGACCGATCTCGATCTCGCGGCGTGCGAGGCGGTGGCGGCGGCGGCCGGGGCGAACGCGCTGCCGTTCGCGCTCGACGTGGGCGACGGCGCGGCGATCGCGCGCGAGGTGCCCCGGATCGCCGCGGCGCTCGGCGGGATCGACATCCTCGTCAACAACGCGGGGGTTTCCGCATTCGCGCCGCTCGACGCGGGCGAGGACTACGAGGCAGTGTGGCACCGCGCGCTCGCGGTGATGCTGACCGCGCACCAGCGGATGGTGCGCGCCTGCCTGCCCTACCTGCGGCGGAGCGACGCGGCGCGGATCGTCAACGTCGCCTCGACCGAGGGGCTCGGCGCCACCGCGGGCGACACGCCCTACGTCGCGGCCAAATCGGGCGTGGTCGGCCTCACCCGCGGGCTGGCGGTCGATCTCGGCAAGGAAGCGATCACCGTCAACTGCGTGTGCCCCGGGCCGATCCGCACCGCGATGACCGCGACGCTGCCCGACGAAGCCAAGGCCGAATTCGCCCGTCGCCGCACCGCGCTGCGGCGCTACGGCGAGCCCGAGGAAGTGGCGCACGTGACCCTGAGCCTCGTGCTGCCGGCGGCGAGCTACATCACCGGCGCGGCGATCCCCGTCGACGGCGGGCTGATGGCGCGCAACGCGTAGAGCGCCGCGCACCCGGCCGGCGCGCTCACCAGCCCTTCGGCTGGCCCTTGTTCTGCTGGTCGAGCCACTTCTTCAGCGGCGCGAAGTATTCCAGCATCGGCTTGGCGCTGATCTCGCGGGTACCGGTGAACGCCTCGAGCGCGTCGGGCCACGGCTTCGAGGCGCCCATCTCGAGCATCGCGTTGAGCTTCGCGCCGACTTCCTTGTTGCCGAAGAACGAACAGCGGTGGAGCGGCCCCTTCCATCCCGCCTGGTCGCACGCCGCCTTGTAGAACTGGAACTGCAGGATACGGGCGAGGAAGTAGCGGGTGTAGGGCACGTTCGCCGGGATGTGATACTTCGCGCCCGCGTCGAAGGTGTCGGGCCCGCGCTCGACCGGGGGGACCACGCCCTGGTATTTGAGCTTCATGTCGACCCAGTGCTTGCCGTAGTCGGCCGGCTGGACCTTGCCGCTGAACAGGTCCCAGCGATAACGGTCGATGAGGAGTCCGAACGGCAGGAAAGCGACCTTGTCCATCGCCTGGCGCAGCAGCAGCCCCAGGTCCTTGTCCGCGCTGGGCACCTTGTCGCGCTCGAGCAGGCCGACCTGGACGAGGTATTCGGGCGTGATCGACAGCGCCACCGCGTCGCCGATCGCCTCGTGGAACCCGTCGTTCGCGCCGTCGAGGTAGAACACGTTCTGCCTGTTGTAGGCGCGCTGATAGTAGTTGTGGCCCAGCTCGTGATGGATGGTGACGAAGTCGTCACCGTTGACCTTGGTGCACATCTTGATGCGCAGATCGTCGACCTGGTCGACGTCCCACGCCGAAGCGTGGCAGATCACCTCGCGGTCGGCCGGCTTCACGAACATCGAGCGGGTCCAGAACGTCTCGGGCAGCGGGGCAAAGCCGAGCGAGCTGAAGAAGTTCTCGCCCGCCTTGACCATCTTGATCGGATCGTAGCCCTTGGCGACCAGCAGCTCGGTCAAGTCGAAGCCGATCTCGCCCGCGCCCGGAGGGGCGACGATGTCGTAGATGTTGCCCCATTCCTGCGCCCACATGTTGCCGAGCAGATCAGCGCGGATCGGGCCGGTCTTGGCCTGCACCGCGTCGCCGTACTTCGCGTTGA
>JBGSBH010000034.1:0-15330 GCA_041730635.1 Cypionkella sp. | reverse complement strand
GGCGCGACGGCTGCGCCGAGCCCTGCCCCACGCCGAGCAGCGCGCCCATCCCGAGCGCGGTCATCTCCTCGACGCCGAGGACGGTGAGCTCGAGCCCGGTGCCCTCGTAGCGCTCACGGCAGCGGGCGACGAAGCTTTCGGGGTAGATCACGTTGGCGGGCTCGGTCACCAGTTCGCGGGTGAACTCGATCCCTTCGGCCAGCGCCCCGGCGGCGGCCCAGGCCCGTTCCGCACCATCGGCCGCACCGACGACCACCGCGCGGCGCAGGGTGATCTTCTGCTCGTCCTTCATCTTGGTGCGGTAGCGGTCGTAGCGCCAGCCGCGCAGGCGCAGCCCGAGGAGAACGGCGGAGAGGTGTTCCGGCGACAGTCCGCCTGCCTCGAGCACGATAGTGTCGGCGCCCGAAGTCGCGAACTTCGCGGCGAGCGCGCCACCCGCCTTCTCGAGGTTCGCGACACGCGCCTCGTCGCCCGGCTCGCCTGCGCCGGCCAGCGCGATCCGCACCACCGCGCCGCCCCGCTCGGTGAAACCATCGAACACCTGGCCCGGCTTGCCGGTGAAGCGCGCCGCGGCGGTACCCTGCGCCAGCGGGGCCTCCAGATCGGTGGGGAGCGAGCCCTGGTCCACGACCCGGGCGACGATCGGGGCCCCGGCGGGCATGGCGGATGCGAATTCGATTTCCATGAAATCTCCGGCAAACTTGCCCGCGGCGAACGGCTCGCCGCAAGGCGGGCGCGGGCGCGGGCTTGGCGATTGCGATTAGGCAGGAGTGCTGCGATAGGCAAGCGATGCTCCCCGCCCCGCTCGGATTGCAGCAAGCCCCTTGCCGCCGCTTGCCGGTAGCTCGGCGTTCGTGCGCGATCGGCGTGCTCGCGCTCGCGCTGCTCGCGGCAACGCCGGCGGCCGCGCAGGACGGCTCGGCCCCCGGGATGGGCACGACCGAGGCGCCGCAAGGAAACACGGTGCGATCGGCCGATCCCCTCCCCCCGGCGACATCGGCGGGAGAACCCCGGCGCATCGACTTCGAAGCCAACGAGGTCGCCTACGACCAGCAGGCCGACACCGTCACCGCGCGCGGCGACGTCGTGCTCCGCAGCGAAGACCGCTCGGTCCGCGCGAGCGAGGTAGTGTGGAACCGCACCACCGGCCGGATCGTCGCCACCGGGGACGTGCGCTTCGTCGACGAGGACGGCAACCGGCTCTACACCAGCCGGATCGAGCTGACCGACGCGTTCGAGGCGGGCGCGATGGAGGATCTCCTGCTCGCGCTGCGCGAAGGCGGTCGGCTCGCTGCCGTGCGCGGGACCCGGCTGGCCGACGGGACGATCGAGCTCGACCGGGCAGCCTACACCGGCTGCGAGGTGGTCAATGCCGAGGGCTGCCCGCGCGATCCGAGCTGGCGGATCACCGCCGAGCGGGTGGTCTATTCCCCGGCCGACAACCGCGTGCGCTTCCGCGGCGCCTATCTCGAGCTGTTCGGCGCGCGGCTGGTCCCGCTGCCCGGGCTGGCCGTCCGCACCGACGGGCGGCCGGTTTCGGGGTTCCTGATCCCCGACCTGCAGTACTCGCGCAACAACGGGCTCGAGGTCTCGGGCAGCTATTACTGGAACCTCGCGCCCAACCGCGACCTGACCTTAAGCGCCTACGCGTTCACCGGCGCGCCGCCGATGGCGAGCGCACAGTGGCGCCACCTGCTCGGCCCGGGCGCCTACCAGGTCACCGCCTATGGCACCTACAGCCGCCGGCTCGATCCCTTCGGGGGCGCCGCCACCGGCGACACCGCGTTCCGCGGCTACGTGTTCGCCAACGGGCGCTTCCAGTTCGATCCCAACTGGAGCCTCGACTTCTCCGCCCGCCGCGCGACCGACCGCACGTTCCTGCGCCGCTACGACATCAGCCGCGACGACCGCTTGCGCTCGCTGGTCGAGCTCGAGCGGGTGGATGACGATTCTTACCTGACCATCGCCGGCTACGCGACGCAGACGATGCGGCTCGGCGCCAACCAGGGGCAGGTGCCGATCGCGCTGCCGCTGATCGACTATCGCAAGCGGCTCGACACGCCGGTCGTCGGCGGCAAGCTCGAACTGCACGCGAACACGCTCGCGCTGCACCGACCCGACGGGCAGGACACTCAGCGTGCGCTCGCTGGCGCCAAGTGGGACATGCGGCGGGTTACCGGTCTCGGCCAGTTGCTGACGCTCACCGCGCTGGTCCGCGGCGACGTCTACCATTCGGACGAGAACGGCCTCACCGCCACCGCGGTCTATCGCGGCAACCCCGGGTGGCAGGCGCGCGGCGTGGCGCTCGCCGCGGCCGACCTCGAATGGCCGTTCGTCGGGCCGCTCTTCGGGGGCACGCAACTGCTCACCCCGCGGGTGCAGGTCGTGGTCAGCCCGCCGCTGCGCAATCTCGCGGTGCCTAACGAGGACGCGCGCGCGATCGATCTGGAAGACAGCAACCTGTTCGCGCTCAATCGATTTCCGGGCCACGACCGGGTCGAGGACCGCCCGCGGGTGACTTACGGCATCGACTGGCAGCTCACCCGCCCCAACTGGCGCATCGACACCACGATCGGCCAGTCGGTCCGGCTCGACAACCGCGCCTCGATCCTGCCCGACGGGACCGGCCTCAGCGAACGGGTGTCGGACTTCGTCGGCCGCACGCAGGTGCGGTTCAAGGATTTCGTCCGCTTCACTCACCGCTTCCGGCTCGACAAGGACAACCTCGCGGTCCGCCGCAACGAGATCGACGCGACCGTCGGTTCGAGCCGCACTTACGCCGAAGTCGGCTACCTGCGGCTCAACCGCGATATCTCGCCGCTGATCGAGGACTTGCGCGACCGCGAGGAGCTGCGCTTCGCCGGCCGGGTGGCCTTCGCGCGCTACTGGTCGGTGTTCGGCTCGGGCGTGTTCAACCTCACCGACCGGTTCGAGGACCCGAGCCTCACCGCCGACGGGTTCGAGCCGATCCGCACGCGCCTGGGCGTCGCCTATCAGGACGACTGTCTCGAACTCGGGGCGACCTGGCGGCGCGACTATCTCGACCAGGGCGACGCGCGCAAAGGCAACACCTTCCAGTTCTATTTCGCGCTGCGCAACCTCGGCTTCAGATAGTTGGCAGGTGCCGGCTTACGCGCTATCCGCGCGTCCCACTCAGCCTGCGTTAAGCCGTGTGGCGGCATCGGCGCGGGCATCAACCGGCGCCCTCGCGCGTCGAGACAAACGGACATCAGCGTGATCGCAAGAACGGTTTCCCAATTGCTTTGCGGCGTCGCCGCGCTGGGCCTGGTGGCGGCGCCCATCGCGGCGCAGGCGCAAGACGCGGCAGAGCCCGCCGGCCGCACGGTGGCGGCGCTCGATCTCCCCGCCAACCCGAGCGTGCTGATCAAGAACGACCCGAACCTCCGCCGCCCGACCGCGGTGGTCAACGGGCAGATCATCACCGGGACCGACGTCGATCAGCGCGCGGCGCTGGTGGTCGCGGCCTCGAAAGGCCAGATCTCCCCCGAAGAGCTGCAGCGTCTTCGCGCCCAGGTGCTGCGCAACCTGATCGACGAACCGCTCCAGATCCAGGAAGCGAAGGCGCGGGAAATCGAGGTCAGTCAGGCGGAGGTCGACCAGACCTATGCCCGCGTCGCGGCGCAGAACTTCGGCCAGAACGTCTCGGCGATGGACGAATACCTCACCCGCGTGGGCTCGTCGCCCGCGTCGCTCAAGCGCCAGATCCTCGGCGAGATGGCCTGGCAGCGGCTGCTGCGGCGGAACATCGCCCCGTTCGTCAACGTCTCGGCCGAGGAGGTCAACGAGATCATGGCCCGGCTCGAGGCGAGCCGCGGCACCGAGGAATACCGGCTGGGCGAAATCTGGCTGTCGGCGACGCCCGAGAACCGCGAGCAGGTGCTCGGCAACATCGCCAAGATCGTCGAGCAGCTGAAGCAGGGCGGCAGCTTCGTGGGCTACGCGCGGCAGTTCTCCGAATCCTCGACCGCCGCGGCGGGCGGCGATCTCGGCTTCGTGCGGCTCGAGATGCTGCCGAGCGAGCTAGCGGTGGCCGCGCGGCAGATGCAGCCCGGCCAACTGGTCGGCCCGATCGAGAACTCGGGCGGGTTCTCGATCCTCTACCTGATCGACAAAAAGGCGGTGCTGACCGCCGACCCGCGCGATGCGATCCTCAGCCTCAAGCAGATTTCGCTCGCGTTTCCCGCCGGTACTTCCGAGGCCGAGGGGCAGGCGCGGCTGCAGACGTTCGTCAACGGCGTCAAGGCGATGCGGGGCTGCGGCAATGCGGAAGAGGCCGCCGCGGCGATGGGCGCCACGGTCGCCAGCAGCGACGGGATCGTGCTGCGTTCGCTCCCCGAGGCGATCCAGGGGCTGCTGGCCGACCTCCAGATCGGCCAGACCACCGCCCCCTTCGGGGGCCTGCAGGAGGGCGTCAGCGTGCTGATGCTGTGCGGCCGCGACGACCCGCAGGATGCCGGTGCGCCGAGCTTCGACGAGCTGATGGCGCAGCTCGAGGAAGACCGCGTCAACAAGCGCGCCCAGCGCTACCTTCGCGACCTGCGCAACGACGCGGTGATCGAATACAACTGACCGGCGCCCCCGCCCCGATCGCCGTCTCGCTCGGCGCTCCGGCCGGGGTCGGCCCCGAGCTGATCGCCGAAGCCTGGGCGCGGCGGGAGGCGGAGTGCCTAACGCCGTTCGCGGCGGTCGGGGGGCACGAGCTTCTCACCCAAGCGGCGAGCTCGCGGGGCGTTTCAGTTCCTACCGAGCCGGTATCTGACCTCAGCGAGGCTCGCGCGGTATTCGCCCGCGCGCTGCCGGTGGTCGGCGACCTCGACGCGCAGTGGCGGCCCGGTGCGCCTGATCGCAACGGGGCGGATGTGGCGCTGGCGAGCCTCACCGCCGCAACCTCGCTCGCCGTATCCGGCGCGGCGTCGGCGCTCGTCACCGGCCCGGTCGCCAAGTCCCGCCTGGCCGAGGCGGGGTTCGCCCATCCCGGGCAGACCGAATTCGTCGCCGCTGCCTGCGGGGTCCCGGCCGAGGACGCGGTGATGATGCTCGCCGGCCCTACCCTGCGCACCGTGCCGCTGACGGTGCACGTTCCGCTCGCCGAAGTGCCGGCGCTGCTCACGACCGAGTTGATCGTCAATCGCGTGCGCATCGTCGACGCGGCGCTGCGGCAGGATTTCGGGATCACCGCTCCCCGCCTCGCCATTTGCGGGCTCAATCCGCACGCCGGCGAGTCGGGCCGGATGGGCAGGGAAGAGATCGAGCTCATCGCGCCCGCGGTCAGGGCCCTGCGCGCCGAGGGAATCGATGCTACGGGCCCGCACCCGGCGGACACGCTGTTCGCTCCCCACAAGCGCGCGACCTATGACGTCGCGATCGCGATGTATCACGACCAGGCGCTGATCCCCCTGAAGGCGCTCGACTTCGACAGCGGGGTCAACGTCACGCTCGGCCTGCCGATCGTGCGCACCAGCCCCGATCACGGCACGGCGTTCGACATCGCGGGCAAGGGAGTGGCCGATCCTGGCGCGATGATCGCCGCGATCCGCATGGCCGGCGAGTGCGCCGCCCGCCGCGCGGCGCATGGCTGACCTGCCGCCGCTGCGCGAGGTGGTCGCGCGCCATGGCCTCACCGCCAGCAAGGCGCTGGGCCAGAATTTCCTGTTCGACGCGCAGCTGCTCGACCGGATCGCCGCCATCCCCGGCGATCTGGCGGGGCGCGCGGTGTTGGAGATCGGGCCGGGACCTGGCGGGCTCACCCGCGCCCTGCTGCGCGCCGGCGCACGGGTGACCGCGATCGAGATGGATCGCCGCTGCCTTCCCGCGCTCGCCGAGCTCGAGGCCGCCTTTCCCGGCGCGCTGCGGGTGATCGAGGGCGATGCGATGAAGCTCGACCCCGACGCGCTGATGGGCGAGCGGTATGCGGTGGTCGCCAACCTGCCGTACAACGTCGGCACCGCGCTGCTGGTGCGCTGGCTCGGCGGCGAGGACTGGCCGCCGCAGTGGGACAGCCTGACGCTGATGTTCCAGCACGAGGTCGCCCAGCGGATCGTCGCGCCGCCCGGCCGCGCGGCGTACGGCCGGCTGGCGGTGCTCGCGCAATGGCGTGCCGCCGTGCGGCTCGCGCTCAAGGTTCACCGGAGCGCGTTCACCCCGCCGCCCAAGGTGATGAGCGCGGTCGTGCATCTCGAGCCTGCGGCAATGCCCGAAGGCGTCTCGGCGCGCGTGCTCGAGCGGCTGACCGAGGCCGCCTTCGGCCAGCGGCGCAAGATGCTGCGTCAGAGCCTCAAGGGCGTGCCCGGCGCCCTTACCGCGCTCGATCGGCTGGGCCTCGACCCCGCCCGCCGCGCCGAAACGCTGGCGGTGGCGGAATTCGTCGCGCTCGCGCGCAGTCTATCCTGACACCCGGCTGTCACGCGCGCGCGCCAGGCTGGCCTCGGGCACGGTCAGCGTCACATGCAAGCCATCCGGCTCCCAAACGCGCGCGATCTGCCCGGCGAGCTGCCGCCCTACGCTCAGCGCGATGAGCTTGCTGCCGAACCCTTCGGGGCGCGGGGCGTCGGCGACCGGCGACCCGCCCGACTCGCGCCAGTCGATCGTCACCACGCCGTCCGCCAGCGAAGCGCGCACCGCGAGATGGCCGTCCTCGCCGGCCAGCGCGCCATACTTGGCGGCGTTGGTCGCCAGCTCGTGGATCACCAGCGCGAGCGGGGTCGCCCCGCGATCATCGAGCGCGATCTCCTCCGACCGGATCTCGATCCGCCCCCCGTCGGCGGTCTGGTACGGCGTCAACAATTCGACCAGCAGGCCGTGGAGCTGGCTGGTCGGCAGCGCCGGCTGCGAGGCTTCGCTGTGGGGACGGGCGAAGTTGTGCGCCCGGCCGAGCGAAAGGATGCGTTCCGACAGGTCGCGCAGCGCCGGCCGCGCGTCGCCGAAAGCGCGCCCGGTCAACTCGACCAGGCCGACGATCACCGAAAAGATGTTCTTGATCCGGTGGCTCAGCTCGCGGCTCAATACCTCGAGCTGCTCGGCGTTCGATTTCGCCTCGTGGATGTCGGTGCAGGTGCCGATCCAGCGGACGATCCGACCGTCCTGGTACACCGGCAGCGCGCGGCCGAGCGTCCAGCGATAGGCGCCGTCGTGGCGGCGCAGGCGGTATTCGATCTCGTACGGTTCGCCCGTCTCGAGCGAGTGGCGCCAGCGCGCCCACGCCCGCTCCTGGTCATCGGGATGGAACATGCCGTTCCACTCCTCGCCGTCGGTGCTGCCTTCGGGCACGCCGGTGAACGCATACCACTGCGCGTTGTAATAATCGTGGTAGCCGTCGGGCTGGGTCGACCAGACCATCTGCGGCATGGCGTCGGTCAGCACGCGAAAGCCTGCCTCCCCGGCGAGAAACGCCGGGGTCGCCTGATCGCGCGCGTCAGCCACGACCGGGGCCCCGCGCCGCGGTCCGCAAGATGGCGCTCAATGCGATGACGGGGCGGCCTCGACGCGCGATCTGATCTGCGCGACCGTCTCGAGCAGGCGGCTTTCGTCGATCGGCTTCTCGATCACCGGCGAGCCGATCTCGTTGAGCCCTTCGAGCTGGCCGGGATTGGCGGTGACGAAGATGATCTGGACGCCGGCCCGGGCGAGCGAATGCGCGATCTTCGGCCCGGTGAAGCCGTCGCGCAGGTTGAGATCGACCAGCGCCAGCTGCGGCATCAACGCGGCGTACGCCAGCGCTCCGGCTGCGTCCTCGGCCATGCCGATGACCTCGACGCCGGACCGCTCCAGCACCGATTCCGCGTGGATCGCCGCGAGGAATTCGTCTTCGACAATGATCGCGCGCATGCGAACCCGAAAAGCCCAAGAATCTGCCAAATGTTCAGTCGGAAACTAACAAGGGTCAAGGCCGTTCCCGAGCGCTACGGGAAGTTTTACCCGGCCTTGCTCTTCGCCCGGGTTCGCCAGGCGTGGAGCAGCGGCTCGGTATAACCGCTGGGCTGTTCGACGCCCTTGAACACGAGGTCCATCGCCGCGCGGAATGCCGGCCCGTCCTCGTTGCCGACCAGCGGCGTGTAAGCAGGATCGCCGGCGTTCTGCGCATCGACCTGCGCGGCCATCCGCCGCAGGCTGTCGACCACCTGCTCCGCCGTGCACACCCCGTGATGCAGCCAGTTGGCCATGTGCTGCGAGCTTATGCGCAATGTCGCCCGGTCCTCCATCAGGCCCACGTCGTGGATGTCGGGCACTTTCGAGCAGCCGACCCCCTGATCGATCCAGCGCACGACGTATCCGAGAATCCCTTGCGCGTTGTTGTCGAGCTCCTGGCGGATGTCGTCCGGCGACCAGTTGATCCCCTCGGCGACGGGGATCGCCAGCAGCGCATCGAGCCCCGGCGCCGCCGGCAGCTCGCGCTGGCGGGCGAACACGTCGAGCGTGTGATAGTGGGTCGCGTGCAGCGTCGCCGCGGTCGGCGACGGAACCCAGGCGGTGTTTGCGCCGGCCTCGAGATGGGCGATCTTCTGCGCCATCATGTCGCGCATCATGTCGGGGGCGGCCCACATGCCCTTGCCGATCTGCGCCCGCCCGGAAAGGCCGTGCGCGAGGCCGATCGCGACGTTGCGCGCCTCGTAGGCCTGCAGCCAGCGCGAGGTCTTCATCTCCGCCTTGCGGATCATCGGGCCCGCCTGCATCGAAGTGTGGATTTCGTCGCCGGTGCGGTCGAGGAAGCCGGTGTTGATGAACACGATGCGGTTGCGCACCGCGTGAATGCACGCCGCGAGGTTGGCGCTGGTGCGGCGCTCCTCGTCCATCACCCCGACCTTGAGCGTGTGTCGCGGCAGCTCGAGCAGATCTTCCACCGCGTCGAACAAGTCGTTGGTAAAGGAGCACTCTTCGGGCCCGTGCTGCTTGGGCTTGACGATGTAGATGCTGCCCGAACGGCTGTTCTTCCAGCGGCCGAGGCCGCGGACATCGTTTGCGCCGATGGCGCTGGTGACGACCGCGTCCAAGATCCCCTCGGGCACCTCCGAACCATCGGGGAGCCGGATCGCCGGGTTGGTCATCAGATGGCCGACGTTGCGCACGAACAGCAGGCTTCGACCGGGCAGCGCTTTAGAACCCTCCCCCGCTCGTCCCGAGCCTGTCGAAGGACGCTCGCCGACCCCCTGGGCTTCGACAGGCTCGGCCCCTGCGGGCGTATAGACAACGTCGTCCGCCAGGCGCCGCGTCAGCGAGCGGCCGCCCTTGTCGAACGTATCCTCCAGATCGCCGCGAATTACCCCCAGCCAGTTGCGATAGGCGGCGAGCTTGTCGGCCGCGTCCACCGCCGCCACCGAATCCTCGAGATCGACGATCGTCGTCAGCGCGCTCTCGAGCACCACGTCGGCGATCCCCGCCGCGTCGCCGCGGCCGACCGGGCTTTGCGAATCGAACACGACTTCGATGTGCAAGCCGTTGTTGACGAACATTTTTCCGCGCGGTGTGCGGCCGACGAACTGCTTGGGATCGGCCAGCGCCACGGCGTCGGGTCCGGTGAGCGCGTGCCAGCTCGCCCCGCCCGCCAGCGGCAGCGCCCGGTCGAGGAAGTCGCGCGCGGCGGCGATCACCGCCGCCCCGCGTTGCTGGTCGTACCCGCCGGGGCGGGCGGGCGGCGCATCGAGCGCATCGGTGCCGTAATAGGCGTCGTACAGGCTCCCCCAGCGCGCGTTCGCGGCGTTGAGCAGGAACCGCGCGTTGAGGACCGGAACGACGAGCTGCGGCCCGGCCAACGTCGCGATCTCGGGGTCGACGTTCTCGGTCGCGATCGTGAACGGCCCCGGCTCGGGGACGAGGTAGCCGATCTCCTCGAGGAAGCGCCGGTACTCCGCCGCGTCGTGCGGCCGGCCACGGCGCTCGATGTGCCAGGCGTCGATCGCCGACTGCAGCTCCTCCCGCCTCGCGAGCAGCGCGCGGTTGCGCGGGGCGAAGCGCGCCAGCAGGTCGGCGAAGCCGGCCCAGAAGCGCGCCGGATCGTGGCCCAGCGGGGCGAGCACCTCGCCCTCGACGAAGCGGGCGAGCGCCTCGTCCACCTGGAGCCCGGCCTGTTCGATGTATCGGTTCACGGAGATCCTCGCGCAGCATGCCACGCCGGCACGGGCGCGGTCGGGGGTTGCCTGTCGCCCGGGGAGGAAGCGAGCTGCCGCTATGATGAAGCCGGGGATGGTTGGCAACCTCCCGGGATGCGGGGGTTGGAGCCGCCGGTGCGCGTGGCTAGAGCAGCGGCATGACCCCGGCAGCCGATCCGCTCGCCGCCGCGATCGACGGCGCCGCCATGCTCGAGCAGGCCCGCGCGTGGAGCGCGATCAACACCGGCACCGCCAACCTCGACGGGCTGGCGCACCAGGCGGCGCTGCTCGCCGATGCGTTCGCGGCGCTCCCGGGCGCGATCGAGCTGGTCGCGCCCGCGCCGGTCACCGTCATCGCCGCCGATGGCCGCCCGGTGGAGAAGGAACACGGACGGCATCTGGTGCTGCGCGTCCGCCCCGAGGCCGATCGGCGCGTGCTCCTCACCGGGCACATGGACACGGTGTTTGCGGCCGACGACCCGTTCCAAGGGCAGCGCTGGATCGACGACGACACCCTCAATGGGCCGGGGCTCGCGGACATGAAAGGCGGCATAGCGGTGATCCTCCACGCGCTGCTGGCGCTCGAGCGCGCGCGCGCGGGCGCGGCGCTGGGCTACGACGTGCTGATCAACTCGGACGAGGAGACCGGTTCGCTTTCATCTGCCGCGCTGATCGCCGAGCTCGCGCGCGGCAAGTTCGCCGCGCTCACCTACGAGCCGAGCGCGCTCCCCGACGGGACGCTGGCGCACGCGCGCGGCGGCAGCGGCAACTACAGCGTGGTGGCCACCGGCCGCTCGGCGCATGCCGGGCGCAACCCGCGCGAGGGGCGCAACGCGCTGCTCGCGGCGGCGGACCTCGCGCTGCGGCTCAAGGCGCTCGAGCACGACGCGCTGTCGGTCAACCCCGCCCGGATCGAAGGCGGCGCGGCCAACAACGTGGTACCCGGCCACGCCGTGCTGCGTTTCAACATCCGGCCCCGCACGACCGAAGCGGCTGCGAGTTTCCAGTCCGATCTCAGCTACTTGCTGACCGAAGGCGAGCAGCGGCATGAAGTCGCGCTGCACCTCCACGGCGGCATCACCCGGCCGCCGAAGCCGGTCGATGCGCGGGCGCAGAAGCTGTTCGAGCTGGTCCGCGACTGCGGCGCCGAGCTCGGCCAGACGATCGGCTGGCAGCCCTCGGGCGGGGTGTGCGATGGCAACAACATCGCCGCCTGCGGGGTCCCGGTGGTCGACACGATGGGGGTGCGCGGCGGGGCCATCCACTCGCCGCAGGAGTTCCTGGTCGTCTCCAGCCTCGCCGAGCGGGCGGCGCTGTCGGCGCTGGTGCTCGCCCGGCTGGCGGCGGGAGAGCCGCTGTGAGCTTCCGCCTGCGCGCCGCGCACGCGCACGACCTCGAGGCGCTCTACGAGATGGCCAAGCTGACCGGCGGCGGGTTCACCAACCTGCCGCCCGACCGCGCGGCGCTCGGGGCCAAGCTCGCGCGCGCCGAGGCGGCGTTCGGCAACCCGCACGACGCGCTTGCCGACGAGCAGTTCGTGCTGGTGCTGGAGAACGCCGACACCGGCGAGGTGCGCGGCACCTCGCAGCTGATGACCCAGG
This sequence comes from Cypionkella sp., assembly GCA_041730635.1. Classification (GTDB taxonomy): domain Bacteria; phylum Pseudomonadota; class Alphaproteobacteria; order Sphingomonadales; family Sphingomonadaceae; genus Tsuneonella. The sequence goes on along the minus strand of JBGSBH010000034.1, from coordinate 3,626 downwards.
TGGGGCAGCGCTGGCCGTTCTACTCGTATCGCATCACCACCCTCACCCAGCACTCGCGCGAGCTCGAGCGGACGGTGCGCGCCGACCTGCTCAGCCTGGTCACCGATCTCGAAGGCTCGAGCGAAGTCGGCGGGCTGTTCCTGCACCCGAGCGAGCGCGCCGGCGGGCTCGGGCTGCTGCTCGCGCGCAGCCGCTACCTGTTCATCGCGATGCACCGCGCGCGGTTCGCCGACCGCGTGCTCGCCGAGCTGCGCGGGATCATCGACGAGCGCGGCGGCTCGCCGTTCTGGGACGGGGTCGCCGGCCGCTTCTTCGGGATGACCTTCCAGGATGCGGACTATTTCAACGCGATCAACGGCAACCAGTTCATCGCCGACCTGATGCCCAAGCACCCGGTCTATATCGCCATGCTCGACGAGGCGGCGCGCACCGCGATCGGCATGCCGCACCCCACCGGCCGCGCGGCGCTGCGGATGCTCGAGAGCGAAGGCTTCTGCCGCGAAGGCTACGTCGACATCTTCGACGGCGGCCCGACGATGACCGCGCGGACCGACGAAGTGCGCTCGGTGCGCGAGGCGCGCCCGGCCCCGGCGACCGTCGCCGATTTCGACGACGGCGAGCGCGCGATTCTCGCCGCGGGCCGGCTCGGCACGTTTCGGGCCGCGTTCGGCCTGCGCCGAAGCGAACCCGACGGCACGCTGACGATCGACCGCGCGTCGGCCGCCGTGCTCGGCGTCAGCAGCGGCGACGAGGTGTGGAGCGTCGCCCGATAGCTTGCGTCACAACCGAACGGATGACTTTATGGCAGTGGTCGAGATCAATTTCGACGGCATCGTCGGACCGACGCACAACTACGCCGGGCTCAGCCTCGGCAACCTCGCGGCCACCGCCAACGCCGGCGCGGTGAGCTACCCGCGCGCCGCCGCGCTGCAGGGGCTCGCCAAGATGCGCCACAATCTCGCGCTGGGGCTGCCCCAGGGGTTCTTCGTCCCTCCGCCGCGCCCCGATGCGGCGTTCCTCGAGAGCATGGCGATCGGCCCCGGCGCGGACCCGGCCCTCGTCGCGATGGCCTGGTCGGCCTCGGCGATGTGGACCGCCAACGCCGCCACCGTCAGCCCGGCGCCCGACAGCGCCCACGGGCGCTGCCATCTGACGGTCGCCAACTTGCGCTCGATGCCGCATCGCAGCCTCGAATGGCCGCACACGCTGCGCCAGCTCGAGCTCGCCTTCGCGCACCCCACCTTCCGCGTCCATCCGCCGGTGCCGCACGCGTTCGGTGACGAGGGCGCGGCGAACCACATGCGGCTGTGCGAGCAGCACGGCGCGCCGGGGGTCGAGGTATTCGTCTACGGCCGCAGCGGCGGGCCCTTCCCCGCGCGCCAGCACGAGCAGGCGAGCCGCGCGGTCGCCCGCCGCCACGGGCTCGATCCGGCGCGCACCTTGTTCGTCGAACAGAACCCCGCGGCGATCGCCGCCGGCGCCTTTCACAACGATGTCGTCGCCGTCGCCAACGCGCGCGTGCTGTTCGCCCATGCCGAGGCGTTCGCCGACCCGGCGGGCACCTACGCCGCGATCGCCGCGGCCTTTCCGGCGCTCGAGCTGATCGAGGTACCGTCCGCGGCGGTATCGCTCGAGGAAGCGATCCGCAGCTATCTGTTCAACGCCCAGCTCGTCAGCCTGCCGGGCGACGAAATGGCGCTGATCGTGCCTCGCGAATGCAGTGAGAGCCCGGCGGTGAGCCGCTATCTCGAATCGCTGGTGGCGGGCAACGGCCCGATCCGCCGGGTGCTCCCCGTCGACGTGCGGCAGTCGATGGCCAACGGCGGGGGCCCGGCCTGTCTGCGCCTGCGGGTGGTGTGCGATCCGGCACACGTCGATCCGCGCTTTCTGCTCGACGAGCGCAAGGCCGACACGATCGCGCGGGTGATGGCCCGGCACTGGCCCGAACAGATCGACCCGGGCGAACTGGGCAGCGCCACCCTGCGCCGCGCGGTGGAAGCGGCGCGGGCGCAGCTTCTCGAAGCGCTCGGCTTGCAGATTCTCGGTTAACGCGCTGGACCCGCTGCCGGAGGCGCTTACACTTGGGCCGTCGTTAACCTTCGCGGTCGCGCGAACCCGCCGCTGGCACGGGATTTGCACCGCACGCCGTTAACGCTCTGGCGAAGGGTCCCGCATGCGCAAGAAGATCGCTCGGCTGTTCGTCATCAAGACAAGAGCCGAGGCGTGCCTGATCATCTACGCGCTGGCGCTGGGCGCATGCGAGCGCGGGGTGCACTACCTGCAGCAGTACCCCGGATGGGGCGGCAAAGCCCTGTTCGCCGCCGCGACCGGCTCGGTGTTCCTCGCCGGCGCGAAAATCTTCGACTGCCTGCGCCTGGAAAAGGAACGGCGAGAAGCCGAGGCGACATCGGCGGTCGTATAGATTCACACAAAGGCACAAAGGTGTTGCGCGACGAGGAACTCGAGCGGCTCGCGACAACCGCAGTGGATTGCGGGATGCAAATACACCGCGAGCTCGGGCCCGGCCTGCTCGAATCCGCTTATGAAGCGATCTTGAGTGAGGAGCTGCGTTCGCGCGGCATCGGCGTGGCGCGACAGGTCAACGTACCGCTCCGCTACAAAAGCATTGTCATCGACAATGCCTTCAAGGTCGATCTGCTCGTTGAAAATCGGTTGATTATCGAGCTGAAGTCCGCTGGGCGGCTGCTGCCCGTGCATGGCAAGCAAGTGCTCACTTACCTACGCCTGATGAACCTGCCGCTGGGACTGTTGATGAACTTCGGCGAAGAAGTCCTTCGCACCGGCATTAAACGCGTCGCCAACGACTACTCGGGCAATCGGGTATAGCGCCGACACCTTTGCGCCATTGTATTGAACCCCAACTGCGCTGAGGTGGGGGTTTCTGTTGCTACGTACCCCCGGACGCCCGGTTTCCGATTCTGTTACCCGGTTCGGTCCGAACCGTGCTCAAGTCTTTGTAACGTCGGGGCGTTAGCCCCTAGAATTACGCAGCGAGAGCAAGTGCTTCGTTGTCGTTGGCACTTGTGTGTTGTGAGCCTTTAACGGGTTACTCAGCCCGGGCGAAAACAGCGCTTTTCAGCACACGTCGATCCTGGTTCGGCCCCGTCAGGACCTCCGCCGAGGCGGAGTTCTTGGTGGAGCCGCCGGGTACTGCCCCCGGGTCCGCTGCGCCTATTGCACGCCGCAGTTTATCGCCATAGCCGGGCGAACCCGGCGAGATCGCATATAGGGCTTGCGCGCTTAATGTGAAGTGACCGCATCGAGGGCGATCAGGCGCGGCGACGTAGCTCGTCCCTGATCTCGGCCAGCAAATCGGTCTCGCTCGGCCCGCTCGGCGCAACGGCTCGGGCGCCGATCAGCCTGTTCGCCTGCCGCACCAGCAGGAAGATGATGAACGCGAGGATGAGGAAATTGAGCACGGTCGAAACGAACCGGCCCCAGGCCAGCACGTTGGCCCCGCCGGCTCGGGCGGCTTCGAGCGAGCTGCCCGGCGCGACCGCCCCCGACAGCACCAGATACCGGTCGGAGAAGTCGATCCCGCCGAACACCGCGCCGACCAGCGGCATGATCACATCGTCGGTCAGCGAAGCGACGATCGTGGCGAA
>JBGSBH010000033.1:0-15381 GCA_041730635.1 Cypionkella sp. | reverse complement strand
TCGACTGGATCTGCGTCAGCCCCAAGGCCGATGCCGAACTGGTGCTACTTGCAGGCAATGAACTCAAGCTTGTCTACCCGCAGGAGAAGGCCGCGCCCGAGCGGTTCGAGCATCTCGCCTTCGAGCACTTCTTCCTGCAGCCGATGGATTCGCCGACCGCCGCCGCCAATCTCGAGGCTGCGATCACCTATTGCACCCAGAACCCGCGCTGGCGCCTCTCGCTCCAGTCGCACAAGATGATTGGGATTCGCTGATGTTTGAGCTCAGCAAGCAATTTCGCTTCGATGCCGCCCACACGCTGGAACGGTCGATCGACACCGAATCGAGCCGCCGCATCCATGGCCACAGCTACCGCGCCGAGGTGACCGTGCGCGGGCGGCCCGATCCCGCGACTGGGATGATCGTCGATCTCGGCCTGCTCGAGCGCTCGATGGAAGATGCCCGCGATGCCCTCGATCATCGCTTTCTCGACGAGATCAACGACCTCGGCCCCGCCACGATGGAAAATCTCAGCCGCTGGATCTGGAACCGGCTCTCGCCAGAGGTTGGCAATCTGTTCAAGGTCAGCGTGTACCGCGATAGCAGCGGCGAGGCCTGCACCTATTGGGGCGAGGAAGTCGCGGCATGACCGGCGACACTGGCGCGCTCGTCCTTTTCTCAGGTGGGCAGGACAGCGCCACTTGTCTTGCCTGGGCATTGGACCGGTTCGAGACCGTCGAGACCGTCGGGTTCGACTATGGCCAGCGTCACCGAGTCGAACTCGAATGCCGCGACGATTTTCGTGCGCGCGTTGTTGAATTGAATCCGGCGTGGGTCTCGCGGCTCGGGCCGGATCACAAGCTCGACCTCTTGGTGCTGGGCCAGGTCAGCGAGACCGCGCTCACCCGGGATGCCGAGATCGCGCTGCGCGCAGATGGCTTGCCCAACACCTTTGTGCCTGGTCGCAATCTGTTGTTCTTTACGCTCGCCGCTGCGCTCGCCTCACGCCGCGAACTGCGGCACCTCGTCGGCGGCATGTGCGAGACCGACTATTCGGGCTATCCCGATTGCCGCGACGATACGCTAAAATCGCTCCAAGTCACGCTCAACCTCGGTATTGGCAGCCACTCGGTCGTCCACACGCCATTGATGTGGCTCGATAAGGCGCAGACCTGGGATCTGGCAAAAATGCTCGGTGGCGAGAAACTGGTCGACCTCATCCGCACCGGCACTCATACTTGCTATCGTGGCGAGCACGATCGCTTGCGGGACTGGGGCTACGGCTGTGGCACCTGTCCGGCTTGCGAATTGCGCATGAAGGGCTGGCAAGAGCATCGGACCAGTTCGGACGAATAGCGCCTGCCGTTTTTGGTTGGTTCTCAATCCTCTGTCAGTAAGATGACCCTAACGGTGCGATTGTGGGGAATCGCCCCTAGGGGATACGGACCTGTTCAGGGGGATGCTCGTCGAATTGCCCGGGCAAAAGGGCGTTGGGAAGCTGCAATCTGCGGCCGAGGGCCGCTGTGTCGTCTCTATCTTCCACTCGATCCAACGCAGCGAAGATATCGAGTGCGAGGTAGGCGCGGTCGTCCGCGCCTATTTGAGCCCACAGACCCGGGCCTATGTTCTCGACGACGGGCGTATGCGGGTCGGCCGCATCAGCGATTATCTCCAGCAGGAAAATGGCCTTGTCACTTATGAGGTCCGCTTCCCCAACGGGAAGCAAAAGGATTTCAGCGAGATCGACCTGTTCGTCCGGCCGTGGAATGCGCCCGAGGATCCGGCCGAAATGCTCGCGGCCGGCGCCGCCGAAAGCCAGTATTTGCACGACCGCCGGCAAGCCGCGCTGACACCGCTGCGGTCGCTGTTCAGTGCAGCACAAGGTCTGACGTCGCTGCTCTCGGCCGGGATCGACTTCGTGCCGCACCAGGTCGCAGCGGTGCGCCGCGTGCTCAGCGATCCGATCCAGCGCTATCTCCTCGCCGACGAGGTTGGGCTGGGCAAGACAATCGAGGCCGGGTTGATCATCCGCCAGCATCTGATCGACAATCCCGACACCGAGGTGCTGATCGCGGCCCCGTCGGCGCTGTGTGAGCAGTGGCGGCGCGAACTTTCCGAAAAGCTCCGCCTCGACCAGTTCGGCGAGCCCTTCGAATGTTGCTCGCATGCCGAAATCGAGCGGGTCGCGCGAACACCCGATGTTCTGGTGGTCGACGAAGCGCATCATCTGGTTGGACTCGAGGACGGCCCGCTTTCAGCATCGGCGGCTCGGTTGCGCGAGCTAGCCCGAGACGTGCCGGTGTTGTTGTTGCTGTCCGCAACGCCGCCGCTTGGCGAGGAAGCTCGGTTCCTGGCACTGCTCAACTTACTCGATCCGATGACCCATCCGCTCGATGATCTTGACGGATTTCGCCTTAAGCTCGAACAGCGCCGGGCGATCGGCCGCTTGCTCCTCAGTCTCGACCCGGACGCATCGGGCATTGTGCTGCGCCAGCGCGGCGCTGAACTAGTCCGTAGCTTTCCCGACGATCCCGTAGTCCAAGATCTAGCACCGCAGTTGATTGAGGCAACGCGCGAGGCACCCGAGCGACTCGTCGACCTGTGCGGCGCGCTCAAGGAACATATCGCCGACAGCTATCGCATCCACCAGCGCCTGATCCGCTCGCGTCGCGCCGACGCCCAGGGATGGGAGTTTCGACCACGCGGACCCGATGGCGGCGCAATGACCCATGTGCGCACCGAAGGCGATCCGAGCGACAGCCTGGCGGTGCTGCTTGGCACGCTTGAAGACTGGCGGTCGGCTGCGGTCGACTCGCTAGTCGATGGAGATGCGGGGGAGCCGCTGCTCGCCGCGCGCTACTGCAATCTTCTCGGCGCGGTGTCCGGAGGCGCCGACGCACTCCGCGCCTGGCTGGCTGGCGTCACGCCGATCTTCGCCGGCGAGGCCGAAATCCTCGAAGCGCTGCGCGAGCAAGCCCAGGACTATGACGATGCCGACCGCATCGAAACGATGGTCGAAAGCGTGCGGAGGCTGATCAAGACGCTACGAGCCGACGTCGATCAGCCCAAGATCGTGGTGTTCGCGACGGCCGAGGCGCTGGCAACGGCCTTCCATGGAGCGCTGGAGGAGGCGCTCGGCGACACACCGTGCTTTCTGCTCGTCTCGGGAGGTGACGCGGGCGAGGACGGCGTCGCGGCGTTCGCGCAAGTGCCTGATGCCGCGGTTCTCATCGGCGACCGGACGGCCGAAGAAGGTCTCAATCTCAGCTTCGCCGATGCGATCGTGCATCTCGACCTGCCGCTGAGCGCTGCCCGGATCGAGCAGCGCATCGGCCGCCTCGACCGCTATGGCCGGCGCCAGGGGATCATCCGTCACCGAATCCTCTTGCCTTCGGACGAAGACGAAAGCCCTTTTGCAGCCTGGCAGGCCTTGCTCGCCGACGGCCTGTCGATTTTCCACCGCTCGATCAGCGATGTGCAATTCCTGCTGGAGGATTTCGAGACCCGCGCGCTCGACACCCTGCTGATGAGCGGGCCCAATGCGCTAGTCGCGCTGGCCGAGGAGATCAAAGGCCAGATCGCCGACGAACGAAAGTCGCAGGACGAGCAATATGCCCTCGACCGGATCGCGCTTGCAGAGGAACCCGTCGAAACATTCATCCAGGCTCTGGATGACGCCGAAGCTGATGAGGGCGCGCTCGAGGCCGGCGTCGATCAATGGTTGATCGACACACTGCAACTCAAGAAGCGGCCCTACGCCTGGCCCGAGGAAGATCCGTTCAAGCTCGGCATCACCAAGCAGACATTGATCCCGCGCTTGCCGTGGCAACAGCAATTAGAGCTCGACGACAGCCAGCCGCTGACTTGGAAGCGCCGGATCGCGACACACCGGACCGCCGTGACCTTGCTGCGCCCGGGTACGCCGCTCATCGACGTGCTGGCGCGCTTCACGCGCTGGGACGATCGCGGAACCGCGTTCGTCACCTATCGGCCGGTTGTGGACTGGCTTGGCGACGCCTGGATAGGGTTCAAGCTCTGCTTCACGATCGAGCCCAATCTCGATATCGCCGACCTGCTCGCGCCGTCGCGCGCCGAACTTGCCGCGTCACGCCGCGCGCAGCGCTATTTTGCGCAAAGCGAGCAGACCCTGTTCATCGACATCAATGGTGAGATGGTCATCGATCCTGCGCTGCTCGCCATCCTGTCCAAGCCGTATAACGGGCATGGCAGAGGCCCAAGCGCCGACATCAATCTCGGAAGCCGGCCGCTTATCCTCGCCGACTATATTGACCCCGCTGCGTTTCCGGCAGTGTGCCGTCGCGTGCGGAACGGCGCGCGGCAAACCTTATCTGAGCAGCCCGCCGTGCTCGATGCGATCACCGCGGCGACGACACTGGCGGCAAGCGATCTCCAGCGGCGGCGGAACCGGCTCCAGCGCCGCCAATCGGCCGGCGACTCGATGGCACGCCAGGATATCGCGCTGATCGAATCAATCCTGCCCAGCATCGCATCACCCGCCATTCGGCTCGACGCCATGGGATGTTTCATCCTGGGTGGGGCGCTCACGAGGTCCGCTCATGGCTGATCGCGATGGTCATGACGCCTTTGTCGCGCTGAGCCAATTGCTCATCCGCGCTGATAGCGAGGCGGACTGGCAAGCCCGGTCACCGGCGGTCGAGCGTTTGCGCAAAGCGCTGGTCGACCCGGCACGCCAGGCGAGCGCGCTCGATCTGGCCGTGTTGCTCCGCCAAGCTATGACCTATGAGCATGTCCGGCGCGGCGCCATGGTGTCCCCCTCTGTCCTGGTGTCGCATCCACGCTTCGACGGGTTCTCCAGTTGGGATGCCGTCGGGTTACACCACACTTCCGCCGGCGAAGCGCGACTAGTGACGCTCCAGCCCTGGAAGCCGGCATGGCTCACGGCTCCCGGCGATGGCGTCGAAACCCTTGCCGCGTCCGAGGCAACCCGCCGTGAGTTCAACAGGGCGGATTGCGAGGGCGATCCATTGCTCGCCGATGTCGGTCGGACCTCCTATCGCAGCCGCGGACAGCGCGCTGCCGTACGTGCCGCGCTCTCGACCCCCGCCGGCGGAAGCCTCGTCGTTGCTCTGCCTACCGGCGAAGGCAAGAGCATGATCTTCCAGTTGGTCCAGACGGTCGGCTTTGTCGGCGCGGACCAAGCGGAAAACCGCGGCGTAACCCTGGTGATTGTCCCTACCGTCGCGCTCGGGGTCAATCACGAACAGGAAGCGGTTGATGTCTGCGGCCTGTCGCGCCCGCTCGCTTTCCAGGGCGGCAACGACGTCCAGAACAATATCATCGCCGAACGGATCGCCGACGGCACCCAGGGCCTGTGCTTCGCGTCGCCCGAAGCCGCATGCGGCCGTCTGCGCGACCCGTTGCGGCGCGCGGCCGAGGCAGGCCTGTTGCGCGCGCTGGTGATCGACGAAGCTCATCTCGTCGACCAATGGGGAACGGGCTTTCGGACCGAGTTCCAGGAATTGAGCGGCTTGCGACGCGAACTGCTTTCGGCGGCACCGCCCGGCCAGGCGCTGCGCACGATCATGTTGTCGGCGACGCTCACCGACTCTTCACTGGAAACCTTGCGCTCTCTGTTCGGCGCCGAAAGCAATTTCGAAAGCCTGGCGGCGGTGCAGTTGCGGCCCGAACCGGACTATTGGATTGCGCCATCGACCAACGAGGCTAGCCGAACTGCCCAGGTCCTGGAGGCGCTTCACCACGTGCCTCGGCCGGCGGTGCTTTATGTCACCGAGGTTGCGGCCGCCAACGCCTGGTATGCGCGGCTGATCGACGCGGGGTTTCGCCGGGTTCGCAAGCTCCACGGCAAGACCGGGCGCGCCGAGCGAGAGGAGATTGTCGGCCAGTGGCGCGACGGCGCACTCGATATCGTCGTCGGAACTTCCGCGTTCGGGCTTGGCATCGATTACGGGCATGCCCGCAGCGTGATCCATGCCTGCGTTCCAGAGACGCTCGATCGCTTCTACCAAGAGGTAGGGCGCGGCGGGCGCGACGGCAAGGCTGCGCTTTCGCTGATTGTGCCGACAGACAAAGACATGGGGATCGCCGAGCGCATTAACGCCCAGCAAGTCATCAGCATTGATCGCGGCTACCATCGCTGGTCTGCGATGTTCGCGCGCAAGACCAGCCTTGGGAACGGACGCTTCGCCGTGCGGATCGACGGCCGACCCGGCACCGATGAACGCGACATCGACATGTTCGGCGATGCCAATACCGACTGGAACTTGCGCACGGTCGCCCTGATGGCGCGCGCCGGCATTCTGCGATTACTCGGCACACCCTACCCACGGATCGAACAGGAGGGCGACTGGCTCGAGATCGAGATCATTGACGATCATCATCTCGACCTGGCGCTATGGCAGTCGCGTGTAGAACCCGTGCGCCGGGTCGGTTGGCTTGCCGCCAAGCGCAATCTCGACCTTATGCGCGAGTATCTGCGCAACGATCGCTGTCCGGCCGCGATCCTTGAAGATTTGTACGGCGCGAACCGGGTCGGACGAACGTGCAGCCGCTGCAGCCGCTGCCGTTCCGACGAGGCTTGTCGCCTCAACAGCGTAGCAGTCGGCGAGCCGCGCGGCCCATGGACCGAGCCGCTCGATCCGCTGGTCGCCAATCTTCTCGACCGCGATCTCCGGCTTTTGGTCAGCTACGATCCCCACGACCTCGCACGCAACGCGTCGCGCCGCCTTGGTGACACGCTGCAGCGTCTAGCGCAGGCCCGTCTCGCCAAGTTGATCACGATCGGCCCGCAGCCGTTCGACATGGGCCGGGTTCTCAAATTTGCGGAAAAGTTGGCATTCTTCGTCAGTGACCTGTCCTCGCTTGCCTTATCGCGCCTTCCGCGTGGCCCCGAACTTGTCATGGTCGGCGACCGGCAAACTCTCGAGCCGCAGAACCTCGCGCCGCGGCCTGACAATCCCCGCATCTTCCTCGCGCCGATCGATCAGCCCGCCCCGGATGGACGCAGGCTGAAGGATGTCTTTGGCGGTCGGACGCTGACGCTCGACGAGTTTAATGCAAGAGTAGCGCAATGAGTATAATTACAACTGCCCAAGCTGTTCCGAGTCGATTGTTCGCGATCTATTCCGCCTTGTTCGACAGCGAAAATGGCGAAGCCAAAAACCGGATCGAGGCTTGGGCCACGCCGCCGTCACTCAGTGGACGCGGCGGCGATGATGATGGCGAGTCGACCACGACCTTGTTCAGCAACACGCTTGCCGAAGCACGGCGCATCGGGCTGGTCGAGGAGGTTGAGGACAAGGTGCGGCTGACCGCCGACGCGCGCGGCGGCGGGAAAAAAGGCAAGGGCAGCGAGACGTTCTTCTTGGCTTTCATGCGACGCACCTTGTTCGATCCAACGCGCGCAGCCGAAACACAGCAAGCCGGCTTCATGGTCGCCTTGTCCTGGTTTCTGAGTTCCAGCCCGCTGCGGCCGATGAATTTCTCCGAGGCGCCGCAAAACAATCTAAGAGCGCAGATCGGGGATCAGGCGTCGAAGACCGAATTGACCTCGCTCAATCGCTACCAGAACTTCCTGTATTGGGCGCGTTATCTCGGCTTCGCCACTATCGTCGGGGGTGGCAGCGATGCCGAGGACGTCACCTCGCGCCGGGTGATCCCCGATCCGGTTAAGGCAATCGAAAGCGCGCTCCCCGCCATCTTCTCCGAGGGCAACGACCTACCGATTGAGCAATTCATGACGCGGTTGGCAGCGATCTTTCCGGTCTTCGAGACCGGCAGTGTTCGCCAGGACTATGAAGCTATGCGGCTCACCCCGCTGGCGGACGGCGACAAGCGTCTGTCGATCACCACCAGTCTTGCGTTGCAGCGGCTTGCCGACCGCCAGCGCCTGACTATGGCGACCGTCGCCGACGCACCCGGCCGTATTCTCGATTTCGGCTCGCGCGAAGGTCGCGTGAGCCGTATCGCGCTGCGAGAGGCGGCATGATGCGCAATTTTGTCTGCTGGGATCCCGGTGCCGTCCGCCAGGTGATCAATCCATTCGCCGAGCATATCAGCGATAGCCTTTTCCGCGCGGTGCACAGCGACTGGGACCTCAAGGTCAGCCCGCAGGTCGGCAAGTCGTTCCAAGAGATCGGCGAGGCCTCGTGGGCGGACATGACGCCGCCGGCCTTTCTCGCGGATTTTCTGCGTGAGGACCGGCCGCATGCACTGGCGGCCATCCTCGGCGAAACGGGCTCGGGTAAGTCGCATCTCGTTCACTGGATGCGGCTCAACATCAAGCCGACTAGGGAGAGGGTCGTCCTGGTGGTGCGCAAGTCGGGCACGTCGCTGCGCAACATCGTCAAGATGATCATCGCCGAATTACCCGCCGAGCAACAGGCGAGTTTCCTCGAAACGCTGCAATCGGCGGGCGATGGAACGCAAAGCCGGGCAGACCAGAAGCAGCAATTGCTCAACGATCTCGCGCAGGTGATCCGCGAGGAAGCCCTGCCGACGGACGCCGACGAGATCGAGGAGGGGCTTGCGAGCAGCCTTCCCGATCTGTTCCAAGATCCGCATATGCGCAAAGCGCATTTCCTCGGCGACAACACCGTCATCGCCGAAATCGTCGACCACATCTTTGCGCCGTCCAACGCGAAGGATCGTCCCGATCAACGCCGCGTCTTCGTCGAGAGTGACTTGCCGCTTGGCGGCATGGACTTCGCACATGCTTCGCGCCTTGCGCGAGACGCCATCGACCTCATCGAACTCGACCCCGCAGTACACCTTCCGCTCGCGATCCGGATCATCAACCGCAATCTTGATCGCGCCGTAGCGCGAACCTTGAGTTTCTCTGGCGACCGGGTCGAGGAACTGATGACCCGTTTGCGCACCTACCTCAAATCGCAGGGCCAGGAACTCGTCCTTCTCGTGGAGGAATTCGCGCGCCTTCAAGGCATCGACCGCGCACTGCTGCAGGCAATCACCTCACAGGGCGACGAGCGCCAGTGCAAGATGCGAACAGCGATCGCGGTCACCACGGGCTTTTTCCAGAGCGTGGCCGAGACTGCCTATATGCGTACGACTCATATAGTCGATATGGATCGGTCCGCTGGCCGGGCCGAGGGCCGGTCGATCACTAAGGCTTCGCTCAGCCAGTTCACCGCGCGCTATCTCAACGCCGTACGGCTTGGTCGGGACGGCATCACCCAATGGAGCGACGCCGCGGCACCGGGCGAAAGCCCGCGCTCCAAGTGCGACATGTGCATCCATCAAACCGAATGCCACGCCGTATTCGGTGAGGTCGACGGCTATGGCCTCTATCCATTTACCCCCGACGCCTTGTGGAACGCTGCGTCGCGTGCCGATGCTTCGATGCCGGAACGGCTCAACCCCCGCGTCCTTCAGAACGACCTGCTCGTCGAGGTGCTCGACAATTTCGGCCCCGAAATCGCGACCGGCACATTTCCGCCGTTCAAGCTTCTCGAGAAGCTCGGCGGCATCACGGCCCTCCCTGCCGTCGCTCAAGCCGAACTGCGCAATCGCAATCCGCAGAATTACCAGCGCTGGGCATCCTTTCTCGAACTCTATGATGGCACCGGCACGATCGCCAATCTCGACGAGCGCCTTCGCGCAGCGTTCGAGGTTCCCGAGATTCCCGGCGCCGACGCGGCGAAGCCGAACCAGCCAACGGCCGACACGCCGAAGCTTGAAGCGCCGCAGCGTAACGTTGCCAGCAAGGAAGACCTGCTTATCGAGCAATGGATCGGCGGGCAGGGGCTGGACCAATCCATTGCAAACAATCTCAGATTGCTGGTCTATTCGGCCGTCTCCAATGCCATCGACTGGGACATGGTCGGGCTGGCCAAGGCGAGTTTCGTCGGTCGAACCGGTAAGGCGTTCCAAACAGCGAGCATCAGCTTCGATCGCCAAACGACGCAGGTGCGCACCGACCTGCAGGTCAAGCTCGTTATCCCGGGTACTCTTGTGCAGCCCGAAACGGCGGCAGCGGCCCTCCAGGGGGTGCTGCGCGCCAGCAAGGATCAGTTCCGCTGGGAATTTCCCAACGGCGAAAAGATGCTCGGCGCCTTCCTCGATTGCGTCGAGATCTGGGCGAAGGATGTCGAGGCGCAATTGCGCGACATCTGCCAGCCTACGCCGCAGTGGAACCAGGCGGCGGCAGCGGTCGAACTCCTCTGCATCGGCGCGGCGATCGGCGGCAAGATCAAGCCCGACGCGAAGATCGCCGACATGATCGACGCAGCGTTCAGCGCACAATGGGCAAGCGAATGCGCGAGCACGGCACCCGAGATGAAGGCGCTGTACGACAAGCTGACAAGACAACGCGAAAAGCTGGTGGGAATCGCGCAATCCCAAATGTCGAGCATGAAGGGCGGCCGAGCCGGTGCAATGCTCAATCCGGGCCGTATCCTCGGACCCATCCGTGAATTTCGTCAGGCCAAATGGCAGTTGCGTCTTCAGCCCCCCGATGGTGAGACACAAGAGCCCGCCAAACTCTATCGCGAGACAAGGGACGCGCTCCCCACGGCAGCGAACTCCGAGATGGCGGTCCGCAAATCCTGGCTCAATGCAATGCAAGACGCGTTCGGCGCGACTGCTACGCGCGCCTCTATCGTAACGGCGCTCGATGCAGCGCGGCAGGCCGTGGCTGACGCCGGTATCGGCACCAGCACCACGGGACGCGTTTTGACCGACGCGCTCGACCGCTTCAGGACCGTATACTTCGACGACTCGCTGGCAGCTGCACGGGCACTTGGCAGCGAAGGCGATGCGGTTGCCGCGCTTCCTCATTTTGGTCGAGGCCGGCGCGGCGCGGTCGATGCGGGGACCGCTCTAGTCGCCGCGGCGCAGGCCTTTCTCGATACCGTTGACGACAATATCGGAGCGGTCAGTCAGAGTCTCGACGCCAAGCACGGCGCAGTGGCGGCCAGTCTCGATCAGATCGAAACAGCGCTTACCGCGATCGAAGCCGATTTGATCGCGATGGCGACGATTGACGGGGAGCAAGCCGATGCTGCTTGACCGCGCCGCCACGCTCGCAACCAAGATCAACACGTACCAGAAGCTCAAGAATAGCGCCGCCGAAGCCGAACAGTTCGGTACGCGCGCGAAGCAGTTCGAGACCGCTTCGCTGCTTATGGCGAGGCTTCGCGAGACGCTGACCGCCCTTGCGGATGCCGGTGTTCGGGTCGATTTCGAGCCAAGCGACGGCCTCGGCTATGCCGACAAGGCACGCGCCCTGCGCGAAGCGATCAAGGAGGATCCAGCACAGGTCAACGACCCGCCGTTCGACATCAAGCACGCCTTTACTGACCGCCTCAACGGTATCGCCAGCGCGGGGCACAAGGCGGCGACCGCTGCGTGGAAAACCTATGTCGATAAGCGCGCTGCCTTTGGCGCCGATGACGTCTTGAGTGCGCTCGGCCAGGTGCCGCAATTTCGGGTGAGCGTCGCCAAGATACGGCAGATCCGAAGCGAGGTAGTGAGCTTTGGGGCCAACTTGCCTGCCGACCCCAAGGCGGCGATCGCCCGTCTCGACACGCTCGTCAGCCAGCACGAGTCGGCATGGAATACACTTGCGGCGTCCGATATCCCGCCAAGCGTCGTCGCCTTCATTCGCGCCGCAGCCAATAGCGAGGCTCTTTTAAGCGCTTATACGTCCGAAGTGCAGACGTGGCTCGAAAGCCGCAACTTGCTCGGCGCGTTCCGCATCAAGCTGAGGTAGGCGCGATCATGCCCGTGTCCAACCACGCCCTCGCGGTGCTCGATCGCGTCGAAGCCATTGAGATGCGCTCGCTCGAATGGGGGTTCACCGACGGCTCGTTGAGCGAGGACGAAGTGTTCGACCTCGGCGATCGGGTCTGCGAGGCGGCCGGGATAAGTGGCACCGACGGGCAGGACCTTGTTGAGGAATTGATCGACGCGAAGCTGATCTTCGAGATGGCGAGCGTCGGTGGCGACGTCCGGATCCGGTCGCGCTTTGCCGAAATGATGCGGCTGCTGGCTGCCAACCGGCAGCTCTTCCCCAACAAGCCATGGCAGGGCGCGCCGTCGCTCGTCGCCGACTTTCGGGTGGACTGCCGGCCGCGGCGCTTTCCCCAGCGACGGCGTTTGCCCGCCGATATCCTTACCGAGCATGCGTCGGTGCTGGGCGGATCACAACTGCGTGAGGACCTGTGGCGGACGCTGACCTCGCGCGACGGCATGAAGCTTGCCGGCTTTCAGGAGCGCGCGGCGCTGCGTCTGTCAGCCGCGACCGACGATGGCGGCACGATCGTCACGGCTGGCACCGGCAGTGGCAAGACCATCGCCTTCTACCTGCCCGGAATGATCCGCATCGGTGAAGCGATCGATGCCGATCATTGGGTCAAAGCGATCGCGATCTACCCGCGAATTGAACTGCTCAAGGACCAGTTCGCCGAAGCGTTTCGCATGGCGCGGACGATCGATCAGACACTTGTCGCGCACGGGCGCCGGCCGCTGATCATCGGCGCCTTGTTCGGCAAGACACCGACCCGTGCGACCCGGCAGGAACTGATCGATAAGAGCTGGGTTCGGCGCGGCGAGGACTTTGTCTGTCCCTGGATGCGCTGCCCGCGCTGCGACGGCGAGCTTGTCTGGCGCGGCGTTGACATCGCTGCGAACATCGAGCGGCTGGCCTGTGTCCAACCCGGCTGTGGCCAAATGATCGGCGACGACCAGATCGTGCTGACCCGGACCCGGTTGCAGCGCATTCCGCCCGACATCCTGTTCACCACGACCGAGATCCTGAACCAGCGCCTGTCCGATCACTGGATGCGCGGTCTGTTCGGGGTCGGTATCCCGCATGGGCGCAAGCCATTGCTGGCCCTGCTCGACGAGGTGCACACCTATGAGGGTGGAACCGGCGCGCAAGCCGCGCTGACCCTGCGGCGATGGCGGCATTTGCTGGCGGCACCGATCTCGTGGGTCGGTCTCTCCGCCACGCTCGGCGATGCGGCGCGCTTCTTTTCTGATCTGACCGGCGCGGCCTTGGACGACGTGGTCGAGATCACGCCAACGCTTGAAGAGTTCGAGGAACAGGGCGCCGAATATCAAATCCTGCTGCGTGGCGACCCGGCGTCGCGCGCGTCGCTGCTCTCGACGACGATCCAGACGTCGATGCTGTTGCCCCGGTTGCTCGATCCGCCCGGCGCGACCAACGCGTCAGGCACCTTTGGCCGGCGCGCCTTTCTTTTCACCGATGACCTCGACGTCACCAATCGCCTCTATGACGATCTACGCGACGCCGAGGCATTCACGATTTTCGGTCGACCCGATGCAGCGCGGACGCCCCTGGCGAACATCCGCCGGGCCGGGCCCGATGCCACGGTTCGCGATGTCGAGGGCCAGCGCTGGCGCATCTGCGAAGACATCGGCCATCCGCTCGATCGCCGCCTGGTCGTCGGGCGGACCACCTCACAGGACGCCGGGGTCAATCAATCGGCCAATATCGTGGTTGCGACTGCTGCGCTTGAGGTCGGGTTCAACGACCCGCTCGTCGGCGCGGTCATCCAGCACAAGGCGCCGCGCAGCATGGCGTCGTTTCTGCAGCGCAAGGGACGCGCCGGTCGCGATCGCGCGATGCGTCCAATCACGCTCACTGTCCTGTCGGACTATGGCCGCGACCGCGCTTTCTACCAGGCGTTCGAGCATCTGTTCGATCCCTCGCTCGAGCCGCAATATCTCCCGATCCGCAATCCGTATGTGATGAAGATTCAGGCTGTCTTCGCGTTGTTCGATTGGCTGGCAGCGACCACCGCGGGGTATGAGAGGGCCTGGCAATGGAACCTCCTCAGCCGCCCGCTGCCGCAGGCGAGTCCCGCCGAGCGTGCAGTTCTCGATCGCACCCGCGCTAAGCTGACCCAGTTGGTGCAAGGCGACGCCACCACCATCGACGATCTGCGCAGCTATCTGATGGGAGCGCTCGGGATCGACCGGCCAGCGGCCGAAACATTGCTCTGGGAAGCGCCGCGCTCGCTTCTGCTCGAGGCGGTGCCAACGTTGGTCCGGCGGCTGTTCCGCGGCTGGCAACTCGCGATCCCAAATGCCGGCGCGACGTTTGATCTGCAGGTCGATCACCACCCACTGCCCGATTTCGTCCCGCGCAACCTGTTCAGCGACCTGAGCTTGCCAGAAGTGCGGGTCATCATCCCGCCCGCGACGGTCAATCACGAGGAGCGAGTCGAACAGATGCCGATCCTCCAGGCGCTCAATCAGTTCGTGCCGGGGCGCGTGACCCGCCGCTTCGCACATGAGCGCGGCGCACTGTCGCACTGGATTCCGGTCGATCCGGCGTTTCCCGAGCAGGATCGCCGGATCAGCGACTACGCGCTCGAGCATGAGTTCGTCGGCAGCTTTACCGGCAGCCTCAATGATCATGTCGGCGGAGCGCCGCTCCTGGTCTTCCGGCCATGGACCGTGCGCCTCGAACGTGTCGCCCGCACCGAGGCACTGCCGAGCAGCAACGCCAAACTCGTCTGGCAATCCGACATCGTCGCCAACGGCGACGCCCTCGGCGTGCCGGTCCCGACGCGATCGGAATGGCGCCACTATGTCCGCGCCGTCGACTTCCATCTGCACCGGTTCCGCTCGAGCGTCAGTGTCCGGCGCTTCGCCGGGACGGCGCAGGCGAATGTCCGAACGTTACAGGACGATTTTCCCGTCACGCTGACCTTCACCAGCAATGACGATCGACCCGCCGCAGTCGGCTTCGAACTCGAGGTCGACGGGTTCCGGCTCGATCTCGCTTTGCCGCATGCCGACATGCTGAACGGTGATCGCTTGCCGCCCGATGTCCTCGCCGCGAGCAAACTCGCTTATGTTCGCGACTTGATCCGGCTGGACTCGGAGTTGCCCGACGACCTAAATCAGTTTCAGCGCGAATGGTTGGTCCAGTTCCTCTTGTCGGCACTGCTTGCCGATGCTGCGACCAACAATCGGCCATTGGCCGAGACGATCGCCGACCTTCTTAACGACGACCGGATCGAAAGCGTGTTCGGTGCTGTCATGGACGATGTGTTCGGCGCGATGCCGCCGACGCCGCCCGACAGCGACGATACGCAAGATGGCGATGCCGACGATGATGCCGATGGTAATGGCGGGTATCCTGCTGGCGCCAGTGCGGCAGGCGGTGGAGGGCGCTTGCAGCAGGCGCTGCTCCAGCAACTCGGCCGTCCGGTCGTCCGGGACCGGTTGCGCGCGCTTGCCGCGCAACTGGTCGCGGTCGATCCCGCGATGTTCAGCGCCTGGCTTCGTCGCCTGATCCTCGAAACGCTCGGCGAGGCGATGCTCCACGCGTGCATCGCCGCGGCAATCCAGTCCGGCGCCTGTTTGTTGCCAGCGGCGTCCACCGTGCTGCCGCCCGGGCTGCCGTCAAAC
>JBGSBH010000032.1:0-15458 GCA_041730635.1 Cypionkella sp. | reverse complement strand
TGGGTTGTCGGCGATGAGGCTAACCTGAAGTCAGACGTCGAGGTAACCCGTTTGCAGGCTGAGGCTGAAGGTATTAAATATACTGGTGACCCAGAATGTTCTATACCTGTATCAACGATCTGTCGCCCGACAAATCGGTGGTGAAGTGGCAGCTCGACAACGGCATCCAGACCTTCGTCATCAGCTGGAAGAACCCCACGAAGGACCAGGGCATTTGGGGCATGGCCGACTATGTCGGCAGTTGCCGCGAGGCGATGGAGGCCGTTGCCAGGATCACCGGCAGCGACAAGGTCAACGTGTCGGCGGGCTGCTCGGGCGGCCAGACCGCTGCGGTGCTGGCGAGCCAGCTCGCGGCCGACGGCAGCGGCCTGCTCGGCGCGCTGACGCTGATGGTCTGCGTGCTGCACCCGCAGCAGGGCGACATCGAAGCCGGCGCGCTGATGACCGACAACGGGGTCGCGCTCGCCAAGCGGCGGGCCGCCAAGGCGGGGATCATCAAGGGGGACGATCTCAGCCGCGGGTTCGCCTGGCTGCGGCCGAACGACCTCATCTGGAACTATGTGATCAACAACTACCTGCTGGGCGAGGATCCGCCGGCGTTCGACGTGCTGTTCTGGAATGCCGACGCGACCAACCTGTCCGCCACGCTGATGGGCGACTTCCTGACGCTGTTCGAGACCCTGGCTTTCACCAGGCGGGGCGAAGTCGAGATGGCCGGGCACAGGATCGACCTGTCGAAAGTCGATGCCGACCTGTTCGTGCTCGGCGGGGTCACCGACCACATCACCCCCTGGCGGGCGACCTACCGCTCGACGCAACTGTTCGGGCAAGGCGCGGTCACGTACGTGCTCAGCCAGTCGGGCCACATGCAGGCGATCCTCAACCCGCCGGGCAATCCCAAGGCGAAATACTACGTCCAGAAGGCAGACGGGGCGCTTCCGGCGACGGCCGAAGAGTGGCTCGCGGGAACCGAAGAGGTCGCCGGTAGCTGGTGGCCTTACTGGATCGAATGGCTGCAGGCCCGTTCGGGGCCGAAGAAGCCCGCGCCGAAGAAACTCGGCGGCAAAGGCTTCGCCCCGCTCGATCCGGCCCCCGGGCAATACGTGCTCGAACAGGCTTGAAGGAACCCGATTTGACCGATCCGATGCAGTCCGCCGACGTCCGCCTGATGCACGTCGGCGGGCGGACCTTGCGCGTGGCGAGCTGGCGGCTCGACATGCCGAGCGATCACCTGCCGCTGCTGTTCTTCAACGGTATCGGCGCCAACATCGAAGCGGTCGCCCCGCTGGCCGAGGCGCTCGACGATCGCGCATTCGTGATCTTCGATATGCCCGGCGTCGGCGGCTCGCCAGAGCCGGTGGTGCCCTACAACCCGTTCACCATGTGCTGGACCGCGGCGCAACTCCTCGCCGGGCTCGGGCTCGGGCAGGTCGATGTGATGGGGGTGAGCTGGGGCGGCGCGATGGCGCAGCATTTCGCTCTGCAGCATCCGAAGCGCGTGGGCCGGCTGATCCTCTGCGCGACCAGCGCGGGGATGCTGATGGTGCCGGGCAAGCTGTCCGCGCTGTCGAAGATGGCCGACCCGCGCCGCTACGTCGACGCGGCGTTCATGCAGAAGCACTTCCGCACGCTGTACGGCGACGGGCTCGGTAAGTCGCCCGACAGGGTGGCGCACGTCGCGCGGCTTACCCCGCCGACCAGGCGCGGCTACATGTATCAGCTCGTGGCGATGCTCGGGTGGACCAGCGCGCCGGCGCTGCCCTTCCTCAGGAAGCCGACGCTGATCATGATGGGCGACGAGGACGCGATCGTGCCGCTGGCCAACGGGCGCATCCTTCATAGCCTGATCCCGGGCAGCGAGCTGGAGATCTTCGAGGGCGGCGGCCACCTGTTCCTGCTCAGCCACCGCGAGCAGTCGGTGAGCTGCATCCGCGCCTTCCTCGATCGCGCCGGGAACCTGCGGGAGCAGCGCAAGGCCGCATGACGCGCCACCTCGCGATCGTCGGCTCGGGGCCCGCGGGGTACTACACGGCCGAGGCCGCGCAGAAGCAGTGGGGCGACGAGGTGCGGATCGACGTGTTCGATACGCTGCCGGTCCCCTACGGACTGATCCGCACCGGGGTGGCGCCCGACCATCAGTCGATCAAGGCGGTCAGCCGGCGCTACGAGGCGACCGCGCTCAGCGACAACGTCCGCTTCGTCGGCAACGTGACGATCGGCGAAGACGTGACGGTGGAGGAGCTGCGATCGCTCTACGACGCGATCGTGTTCGCCACCGGCGCGCCGCACGACCGGCCGCTGGGAATTCCGGGCGAGGAGCTCGCCAACGTGTTCGGCAGCGCGGCGTTCGTCGGCTGGTACAACGGCCATCCGCAGTTCGCGGGCCTCGCGCCGGACTTGTCGGGCGGGCACGCGGTGGTCATCGGCATGGGCAACGTCGCGCTCGACGTCGCGCGCATCCTCGCCAAGGCCGAGGCGGAATTCGCCGGCAGCGACATCGTCGCCCATGCGCTCGCCGCGCTGCGCCGTTCGCAGGTGCACACGATCACGATCGTCGGGCGGCGCGGGCCGCACCAGATCATGATGACGCCCACGGAGCTGGGCGAGCTGATGCACCTCGAGCGCGCCGCGCCGCGGGTCGACCCCGCCGATCTGCCCGATGCGGCCGACGACGCCATCCTCGAGCCGGGCCTGCGCAAGTCGGTCGGTCACTTGCGCGCCTTCGCCGGGATCCCCGAAAGCGAGCGGGCCGACAAGGCGATCGAGATCGCGTTCGACATGTTCGCCTCCCCGGTCCGCCTCGTCGGCGAGGGCCAGGTGCGCGGGGTCGAGGTCGAGCGCACCGCGGTCGAAGCCGGGCGCGCCGTCGGCACCGGCGAGACCTACGTCATTCCGGCCGACCTGGTGGTGGCCTGCATCGGCTACCGCAGCTCGCCGATCGCCGGCGTGCCGTTCGACGAGTGCCTCGGCCGCTTCGCCAACGACGAAGGACGGATCGTGCCCGGCCTCTACGCCGTCGGCTGGGCGCGGCGCGGGCCGAGCGGGACGATCGGCACCAACCGCCCCGACGGGTTCGGAGTGGTCGAGCGGATCGCCGAGGACTTCGCCAGCGGCGCGCTCGGCGCCGAGCCGAAGGAGGGCCGCAGCGGGTTCGACCGCCTCGCCGCCGCTCGCGGGCTCGACGTGGTCACCTTCCGCGACTGGAAGAAGATCGAGCAGGCCGAAACCAGCGCCGCCCGCGACGGCGCCCCGCGCGAGAAATTCGTCGACATCGAAAGCATGATCCGCGCGCGCGGCTGAAGGCTGCGATCTCGTCATTCCCGCGAAGGCGGGGGTCCATCGCCGGCCGTAGAGCTGGATCCCCGCCTTCGCGGGGATGACGATATGGGGTGGGTTCGAGTGGGACGCCTTCCTCCTTCAGCCGCTGGACTCACCGGTTGCGATATGAGACCTTCCGCGCCCGAGAGAGGAGCGCGAAGATGGCACAGTACGATCTGATCGTTCGGGGCGGCACGATCGTCGACGGCACCGGGGCGGAGCGGTTCACCGGCGATATCGCGATCAAGGACGGGCTCATCGCGCAAGTCGGCGAAGTGCACGGGGCGGCGGCCGAGGAGATCGACGCCGCCGGGATGATCGTCACCCCCGGCTTCGTCGACATCCACACCCATTACGACGGGCAGGCGACCTGGGACCAGGAGATGGCGCCCTCGAGCTGGCACGGGGTGACGACGGTCGTGATGGGGAACTGCGGGGTCGGCTTCGCCCCCGCCCACCCCGACCGCCACGCCTGGCTGATCGGCCTGATGGAAGGCGTCGAGGACATCCCCGGCACCGCGCTCGCCGAAGGGATGAAGTGGGACTGGGAGACTTTTCCCGAATACCTCGACGCGCTCGACAAGCTGCCGCGCACGGTGGACGTCGGCACCCATGTCCCGCACGGCGCGGTGCGCGCCTACGTGCTCGGCGACCGCGAGCGCCCCGGCGCGGTGCCGACCGCGGAGGACATCGCGGCGATGAGCCGGATCGTCGAGGAAGGCGTGCGCGCGGGCGCGCTCGGCTTCTCGACCTCGCGCACCGTGCTGCACCGCTCGGTGGACGGCGAGGTGGTGCCGGGCACTACCGCCACCGCCGAGGAGCTGGTCGAGATCGGCCGCGCCATGGGCCGAGCCGGCCACGGCGTGTTCGAGATGGCGAGCGACATGATGCGCGAATGGGACGAATTCGGCTGGATGGGCCGGCTCTCGCGCGAGACCGGCCTGCCGGTGACCTTCGCCGCGCTGCAGTCGATCGCCAAGGAGCTGCCGCTCGAGGAGCAGATCGCCTCGATGCGGGCCGAGAACGACAACGGTGCCAACATCATCGCGCAGATCGCACTGCGCGGGAACGGCATCGTCATGGCGTGGCAGGGAACCGTCCACCCGTTCCGTTTCCGCCCGAGCTGGCAGGCGATCGCGGAACTGCCGTGGGAGGTGCAGCGCGCGAAGCTGCTCGACCCGGCGTTCAAGGCGCGGCTGCTGTCCGAAACCAACGACCTGTCGGAGGTCAATCCCGACATCGCCGGGCTGGTGATGGTCGTCTGCGGCGGCTGGGCGATGCAGTACGAGATGGACCCCGACTTCGATTACGAGCCCCAAGCGAGCGAAAGCATCGCGGCCCGCGCCGCCGCGGCGGGCGTCTCGGGCGACGAATACGCGTACGACCTCCTGTGCCGCGACGAGGGCCGCGGGTTCATCTACCTGCCGATCCTCAACTACGCCGACGGCAACCTCGACTTCCTCGAAGCCTTGCAAGCGAGCGACGACACGGTGAACTCGCTCAGCGACGGGGGTGCGCACTGCGGCACGATCTGCGACGCTGCGAGCCCGACCTTCATGCTCCAGCACTGGGTGCGCGATCGCAGGCGCGGCGGCCGGGTCAGCCTCGAGCGGGCGGTCCAGCGCCAGTGCCGCGACACCGCCCGGCTCTACGGTCTGGAGGATCGCGGCGTCATCGCGCCCGGCTATCTCGCCGATCTCAACGTGATCGACCTGGCACGGTTGAAGCTGGGCAAGCCGTGGCTGGCGTTCGACCTGCCCGCCGGTGGCAAACGCCTGCTGCAGAAAGCTGAAGGCTACGTCGCCACGATCAAGAGCGGCGTGGTCACCTTCCGCGGCGGGCAATGGACCGGGGCGACGCCGGGCGGGCTGATCCGCGGCCCGCAGCGGGTCGAGCTACTCGAGGCGGCGGAATAGGCCGGCTTAACCAGGCCCGCTCGTCCTGAGCCTGTCGACGGACGCTGGCACCGCGCTGGCCCCGTCCTTCGACAAGCGCGGGATGAGCGGAGACTTTTTTGCGAGGACCCCAGTGAAAGCCATCCGCACCGGTGCCGCCCCGTCAACGCTCGACGCGCTGACGCTTGCCGATCTGCCCGATCCTGCTCCCCCGGGAGCCGGCGAGATCACGGTAGCGATCCGGGCGAGCTCGCTGAACTATCACGACTTCGCGGTCGTCAGCGGGATGATCCCTGCGCCGCAGGGGCGCATCCCGCTGTCCGACGGCGCGGGCGAAGTCGTCGCCATCGGCCCGGGGGTCACCGAGTTTGCCGTAGGCGACCGGGCGCTTTCGCTGTTCTTTCCCGAATGGATCGACGGACCGCCCGCCCTTGCGCGGATGGGCAAAGTCCCCGGCGACCATGTCGATGGCTATGCTTGCGAGCGGGTGACTGCCCCGGCGAGCTGGTTCACCCGCGCGCCCGCCGGGTGGAGCGACGCGGAAGCCGCCACGCTCACCTGCGCCGGGCTCACCGCCTGGCGCGCGCTGTTCGTCGACACGCAGACCAAGCCCGGCGACACGGTGCTGGTGCTGGGCACCGGCGGCGTGTCGATCTTCGCGTTGCAGTTTGCCAGGGCGGCCGGAGCGCGGGTCATCGCCACCAGCTCGAGCGAGGAAAAGCTCGCGCGGCTCCGCGAGCTGGGCGTGGACGAGACCATCAATTACAAGGATGTTCCCGCGTGGGGCGCCAGGGTCCTCGAGCTGACCGGCGGTCGGGGCGTGGACACCACCGTCGAAATCGGCGGCGCGGGCTCGCTCGACCAGTCGATGCTCGCGACGCGGATCGGCGGGCACGTCGCGGTGATCGGCGTGCTCACCGGCATGTCGGCGCCGGTGAACACCGCGCTGCTGTTCAGCCGCAATCTTCGGGTCCAGGGCCTCACCGTGGGCAGCCGCGCGATGCAGCTCGACATGATCGCCGCCTGCGAAGCGAGCGCCATTCGCCCGGTGATTAGCGACACGTTCCCGCTGGCCGACCTCGCCGACGCATTCCGCCATCAGGCGGCGGGCAAGCACTTCGGCAAGATCGCGGTGGCGGTCTGAGCTACGCTCAGCGGCTGGCTGGCGCTCGCCGCACGGCAATCTTAAACTACGGTATGGCGGCAAAGATTAACTGTCCGGCCAACCCCGCGAGTCCAGGCCCGCTGATCATGGCTTGAACCTGTTGCGCTGCGCTGCGGCCGAACAACGTCACGCCAAGCGCGAACTCTGCAGCCAGCATAAGCAACAGGGCACACCCACCCATAGCCCAGCGCGCCGCGGCCGTGCGGGCGACCTGAAACCGGCCGATCAACCACGCCGCGTAAGCCCACGCGGCGCAAAGCATCAGCGGGAGTTCGATCAGCGTGGCCATCCAGCGCCCGAGGCTGGGCTCGACGAACAGCACCCGCGCCGTGCCCAGCGCGAAGCCGAGCGTGAACATCCCCGCAAATTAAGCCGCCCCGGCGCGCCAGGCGGGCTTCACAGCCGATCGCCCCGCGCGAGATAGCGTTGCCCGATCAACATGGGGAGCGGCTCGGCAGCGAACGGCGCCCGCGGCGGCCCCGGGCGCTGCGCATGGATGTGCAGGTGTGGGACATCGGAATTGCCGCTGTTGCCCACCGCTCCCAACCGCTGCCCGAGCTTCACTTGCTGCCCCGTCCGCACCGCGACGCTGCCGCGCTTCAGGTGCGCGAGCAGCACGTGGACGCCCCCGCAATCGAGCACCACGTGGTTGCCCGGCATGACCTCCTGGTCGACCGTTGCCACGGGCATGTCCGCGCGATCGTCGCGGCGGGCGACGACCCGCCCCGGGCACGGGGCCAAAACGGCTTTGCCGAAGATGGGGTAGCGGGCGGGATCGCGCGGTTGCCACCCATTGGCAGCGAGACCCAGCGGGTTGAGGCCGACAATATCGAGGCCGTAGCTCTGGCCGCGAAACTGCACCTGCCGCGCGGTTTGCGGGCGCAGGGTTTCGAAATGCGCGTTAACCAGCGCGGCGTTGCCCCCGTTGACTACCAGATAGCTCCCCTGGCCTAGAGGCGAGGCAAGCGCAACTGCCGGGCCAGGAGGCGGTTGCTGGGCCCGGACGGCAGCGGCGGCAAGCGCTACCGTCGCTACCGCCACGCCTCCGCACGCCGCGATTCCCGCCAGTCGACTCCACCCGCGACCGGGGTCCGATGTCCGGCGGCGCATCGCACACCACAGCGCGGGCAGCACGAGCGCGCCGAGTACCCAAGGCGTATACCATGGGAGGGTGAGCCACAAACCCGCGAGCGCTACCGCGACCACGCTCGCGATCGCCGCCAACGCCAGCAACGTCTTCTCGATCAAGCCCGCCCGCCAGAACGCGAGCGTCGCCAATAGTATCAGCGGCGATCCGACCTGGATCAGGAGGAGGACCATGCGCCTTCTCCCCCGCTGGTGCTCGCGCCGTCAGACCCGCATCGGCATCAGCACGTAAAGCGCCGCGGCCTTCTCGTCCTGCCGGATCAGCGTGGGCGCGCCGGGATCGGCGAGGTGCAGCTCCACCGTATCACCGTCGATCTGATGAAGGATATCCTTCAAATAGTTCGCGTTGAAGCCGATCTCCATCCCGTCGGCCCGGTAGTCGGCGGGCACTTCCTCGGCCGCGGTGCCGTTGTCGGGCGAGGTGACCGACAGCGTGACCTTGTCGTTTTCCAGCCCCATCTTGACCGCGCGGGTCTTCTCGGTGGCGATCGTCGCCACCCGGTCGACCCCTTCGTAGAACGAGCGCGGATCGAGCTTGAGCAACTTGTCATTGGCGGTCGGGATCACCCGCGAATAATCGGGGAAGGTGCCGTCGATCAGCTTGCTGGTCAGCACCACCCCACCCTCGCCGCCGAGGGTGAAGCGCACCTTGCTCGCCGACAGGTCGACCTGCACGTTGCCGTCGAGCGATTCCTCGAGCAGCTTGCGCAGCTCGCCCACTGCTTTACGCGGAACGATCACGTCGGGCATCCCCTCGGCACCGTCGGGCCGGGGGATCGTGAAGCGGGCCAGGCGGTGGCCGTCGGTCGCCGCGGCCTTCAGCACCGGACGCTCCTCGTCGGACACGTGGAGGAAGATCCCGTTGAGGTAGTAGCGCGTCTCCTCGGTCGAGATCGCGAAGCGCGTGCGGTCGATCAGCTCGGCGAGCGTCTTGGCCGGCACTTCGAAGCTGGTCGGCAGGTCCCCCTCGACGATCACCGGGAAGTCGTCGCGCGGCAGCGTCGGCAGCGAGAACCGGCTGCGCCCGGCCTTGACCGCCATCCGGTTGTCGGCGGTCTCGAGGCTGACCTGCGCGCCTTCGGGCAGCTTGCGCGCGATGTCGAACAGGAGATGGGCCGAGACGGTGATCGCGCCCGCCTGCTCGACCGAGGCGGCGGCCATCTGCTCGACCACCTGCAGGTCGAGATCGGTCGCCATGACCTTGAGCGTGCCCCCGTCCGACGCGTCGAGCAACACGTTCGACAGGATCGGGATCGTGTTGCGGCGCTCGACGACCGATTGCACGTGAGACAGGCAGCGCAGCAGCGTCGCGCGTTCGATGGTGGCCTTCATCGGTCCTACTCTTACCCCTCAGCGGCGCTCGCAGCCTGTCCGGAGCCGGATTCGCCCCGGAGCATCGTAACCATCGCCGGCGTTTCGCGAAATATCCTTAGCCGTGGGCCCGCGAGGGGCAAGATTGCCGCGCCGCGGGCGCGCATTCTTTGGGGATAACGCGGGTCAGGAGAGCATCGCCATCCCGCCGTTGACGTGCAGGGTCTGCCCGGTGACGTAGCCCGCCTCCCTCGAGGCGAGGTAGGCGACCGCCGCGCCGATATCCTCGCCCTCGCCCATCCGGCCCATCGGGATGCGCGCGTTCAGCGCTTCCTTCTGCGCGTCGGGCAACTGGTCGGTCATCGCGGTGCGGATGAACCCGGGCGCGACGCAGTTCACGGTGATCCCGCGGCTCGCCAGTTCCTGCGCCAGCGCCTTGGACATCGCGGTGAGCCCGCCCTTCGCGGCGGCATAGTTCGCCTGGCCCGGGTTGCCGGTCGCGCCGACGACGCTGGTGATGGTGATCATCCGCCCGAAGCGGGCCTTCATCATCGGCCGGGCAGCGGCGCGCATCAGCCGGAACGCGGCCTCGAGGTTGATGCGGATGACCGCGTCCCACTCCTCGTCCTTCATCCGCATCGCCAGGTTGTCGCGGGTGATCCCGGCGTTGTTCACCAGGATGTCGAGCTGGCCGAAAGTGTCGACGGTGGCGGGGATCAGCTCTTCCACCTGCGTCGAATTCGACAGGTCGCAGGTGATCTCGACGTGATCGCCGCCGATCTCGCGGGTGAGCTGCTCGCGGAACACCCGCAGCTTCTCGCTGTTCGAGCCCGACAGCGCGAGCCGGGCGCCCTGCCGGGCCAGCGAGTACGCGATCGCCGAGCCGATCCCGCCGCTCGCCCCGGTGACCAGCGCAGTCATCCCTTCGAGGTTGAACATCATCCGATCTCCTTCGCCAGGGCCTCGATCTCGGCCATCGTCACCGCGCTGGTCACCTTCGCCGCGGGATCGATCCGGCCGATCATCGGGCCGAGCACCTTGCCGCCCAGTTCGACGAAGTGCTCGATCCCGGCGGCGCGCATCGCCAGCACGCTTTCGCGCCAGCGGACCCGGCCGCAAACCTGCTCGACCAACAGGCGCCGTTCTTCGCTCGCGTCCGTTACTTCGGCCGCGCTCACGTTGGCGTAGAGCGGCACCCGGAACGGCCGGGGGGGAGTCTTATCCAGCGCCTCGGCCATCGCATCGGCCGCCGGCTGCATCAGCGCGCAGTGGAACGGGGCCGAAACCGGCAGCAACACACCGCGCTTGATCCCGTGGTCCTTCGCCTGCGCCACCGCCCGCTCGATCGCCCCGCGGTGGCCGGAAAGGACGACCTGGGTCGGGTCGTTGTCGTTGGCGACCTGGCAAACCTCGCCCTCGGCCGCGGCCTCGGCGAGCGCCTGCGCCTTCTCGAGGTCCGCGCCCAGCAAGGCGCACATCGCCCCGGCCCCGACCGGCACCGCGGCCTGCATCGCCTGCCCGCGCAGCTTGAGCAACCGCGCCGTATCGGCGAGGGTGAACGCGCCGGCGGCGCACAGCGCGGTATACTCTCCGAGCGAGTGCCCCGCGGTCGCCTCGGCCGCAGCGGTCAGCGCGATCCCGCCCTCTTTCTCCAGCACCCGCAGCACCGCGATGGCGTGCGCCATGATCGCCGGCTGGGCGTTTTCGGTCAGCGTGAGCTGGTCCTCGGGCCCTTCCGCCATGATAGCCGACAGCTTCTGGCCGAGCGCATCGTCGACTTCCTCGAGCACCTCGCGCGCGGCAGCGCTGGTCTGCGCCAGCTCGACCCCCATCCCCACTTTCTGGCTGCCCTGCCCGGGAAACACGAACGCGCGCATCTCGCTCTCCTTCGGCCCGGCGCCTATGCGCGCGGACCCGGCGCGGCAAGGCCGAAGGGCACGATCTTGTTTGCGGCGCAGTGGCCGATGTCCGCCGTGCCGAGATAAGCGACGCCGTACCGTTCGCACCAGTAGCGCGCCATCGCCTCGGGCTCATGGCCGAACGGGCGATCGTTGTCGGGCACGTTGCTCACCCGCCCGAGCCGCAACCCGGCGATGCCCCGGCCCGCCAGGTTGGCGACCAGGTGGAACAGCAGCCGGTCGACCGCATAGAGGTGCTCCGCGATCTCCTCGACCATCACCACATGGCCGGCGAGGTTCGGCATCAGGTCGGTGCCGATCAGGCTCGAGAGGGTCATCAGGTTGAACGCGGCGCTTGGCGCGCCAGCGAGCGACGGTTCGAGACCGCCGATGTCGCCCACGAGCCAGCTCAGCGTGCGCCGCACCGCCGCTTCCCCGCCCTCGCGGCGGACGTCCACCGGCATCGGCGCGTGGACCGGCCGGCCGATCGCTGCCCGGTAGAGCCCGGCGAGGAGGAAGCCGCAGTCCGAATAGCCGAGAAAGCTCTTGCGGCGAGCGTGCTCGTTCAGCGCCGCCAGCGCCGCACCGGCGATGCGGTTCGAGCCGTAGCCGCCCTTGGCGAACCACACCGCGTCGATCGCCGGGTCGTTCGCGCAGTCGAGCAGAGCATCGAGGCGAACGTCGTCGGCCCCGGCGAAATGGCCCGCCAGCGCGAAGCATTGCTCGTGGAACTGCAGTTCGAGCCCGGGAAACTCGGCAGCGGCGAGCGCGAGCACCCGCTCGGCCACGTCGCGGGTGATCGGAGTCGCTGGAGCGCAGACGGCAATGCGGATCATCGCGATCGCCTAGCAGCGCTTCACAACCCGGTCAGCCCCGCCTAGTCACCCGCGCCACGATGACCGCGCCGCTCGATCCCGCCGCCCAGTCCTGGTTCTTCTGCGGCATCGGAGGCTCGGGAATGCTGCCCCTGGCGCAGATCGTCCGCGGGCTCGGCGGCGCGGTTGCGGGATCGGACCGCAGCCGCGACCAGGGCCGGACACCGGAAAAGTTCGCCTGGCTCGAAGCCAACGGATTCGCACTGTTCCCGCAGGACGGCAGCGGCATCGTCAGCCGCGAGCAGATCGTCGTCGCCAGCGCGGCGGTCGAAGACACCGTGCCCGAGATCCTTCGCGCGCGCGAACTTGGGTGCCGCCGAATGACGCGGGCGGACCTCAACGCCGCGCTGTTCAACGCCGCCGAGACCGGCATCGCGGTCGCCGGCACCAGCGGCAAGTCGACCGGCACCGCGATGCTGGGCTGGATCCTCCACCAGGCCGGGCGCGACCCGACGATCATGAACGGCGCGGTGATGAAGAACTTCGCCTCTCCGGCAAACCCCTACGCCAGCGCGCAAGTCGGCCGGCCCGACCTCTATCTGAGCGAAGTCGACGAGAGCGACGGCTCGATCGCGCTCTACCGGCCCGACGTGGCGCTGCTGCTCAACGTCAGCCTCGACCACAAGAGCCTCGACGAGCTGCGGCAGCTTTTCGGCGACTATCTCGCCGCCTCCTCGAAGCGCGCGATCAATCTCGACGATCCCGAGAGCGCAGCTCTGGCCGGCGCCGCCCCAGCGCTCGGCTTCGGCATCGATGCGCCGGACGCGGTGCTCTCGATCGTCCCCGAGTCGTTCGTCGAGGCGCCGACCTCGCTCGCGGCGACGGTGATCGACCGGCGCGACGGATCGCGCCACCCACTCGGCGTGGCGATGCCCGGGCGGCACAATCTGTCGAACGCGCTCGCGGCAATCGCCGGGGCGCACCTCGCCGGCGTGGCGGTCGCCGATGCCGTGCGCGCGCTGGGGACTTTCGCCGGTCTGGCCCGCCGCTTCGAGATCGTCGGCACCAGCCCCGCCGGCATAACGCTGATCGACGACTTCGGTCATAACCCCGAGAAGTGCGCCGCCACGCTGCGGGCATTGAAGCGCCATCCGGGCCGCGTGATCGCGTTCTTCCAACCGCATGGTTTCGGCCCGCTGCGCCAGATGGGTGCCGAGCTCGCCCGCACTTTCGCCTTCGAACTCGGCCCCGACGACCTGACATTGATCTGCGACCCGCTTTACTTCGGCGGCTCGGTAGAGCGCGACGACGGCGCGGCCCGCGTCGTTCGCGCGATCGAGAAGGCCGGCGGCCGGGCTGAACACCGGGCGACCCGCAAAGAGATCGCCAAGCGCATCGTCGAGGTCGCGCGTCCCGGCGACCGCATCGCGGTGATGGGCGCACGCGACGATACGCTGAGCGAGTTCGCGCGAGAACTGCTGGCGCGGCTTTCCTAGCTGCTCAGTGCGCCTCGGCGTGCTCGCCCGCGCCGTGCCCCATTCGCAGCACTTTGTGCAGCACGAACACGACCACCAGCCCGATGGCCAGCCCGACCAGCGCGGAAATCGCGGCATAGGTCAACCAGCCCGCCACCCCGGCCAAGCTCCCGGTGGCTTCCTCCACCGCGTGCTGAACGCCGTGCGCCCAGTCGGACGGGCCGTGCACGCCCAGTTCGTGGAGCCCGTGCAGAACGATCCCACCGCCGACCCACAGCATCGCGATCGTTCCGATCAGCGAGAGCGCGGTGAGCAGCACCGGCATGGCGCGGAGCAAGGCCCTGCCAACGGCCTGCGCCCCGCTCGAATTGCGCTGGGCGAGGTGGAAGCCGACATCGTCCATCTTCACGATCAGCGCCACTGCCCCGTAGACGATCACCGTGATCGCGATGCCTACCGCCGCGAGCGCCGCGGCGCGCATCCAGAAGCTGTCGGTCATCGCCGCGACTTCGTTCAGCGAGATCGCCATGATCTCGGCCGAGAGGATCATGTCGGTGCGGATGGCACCGGCAACCCGCTGCTCCTCGAACTTCGCCGGGTCGTCGATCGCGTCGCCGAGCGTCTTGCCGTGCTTTTCGCCGCCGAGCTTCTCAAGCACTTTCTCGGCGCCCTCGAAGGCGAGGTAGGTGCCGCCGAGTATCAGCAGGTAGGTGATCGCCTGCGGCAGCAGCCAGCTCAGCAGCAGCGCGCCAGGTAGCAGGATGACGAGCTTGTTCTTCACGCTTCCACGCGCGATCTTGGCGATGATCGGCAGCTCGCGCGAGGGATCGAGCCCGGTCACGTACGAGGGGGTGACCGCGGCATCGTCGATCACCACCCCGGCGGCCTTGCTCCCCGCCTTGCCCACCGCGACGCCGACATCGTCGATCGAGGCGGCCGCCGCGCGCGCGATCACCGATACATCGTCGAGCAGCGCCACCAGTCCGCCGGGCATCGCGTTCTCCCCGTATGTTGCGCCGCGCGCCCTGCCCGGCCAGCGACCAGCGCACAAGGCTTGCTTTTGTGCCCGATCCCGCTAAGGGCGCGCCTTCCCCGCTTTCGGGCGGGGAGCGAAGAAAGCCGGAGGGGCCCCGTCATCCGGGCGGATCAGCCAGCGATCGGCACAACCGAAGGACGTGAGACATGGCTCTTTACGAGCACATCTTCCTCGCGCGCCAGGATCTGAGCCAGGCTCAGGTCGATGCATTGGCCGCGACGGCCACCGAGATCGTCGAAAAGAACGACGGCAAGGTGACCAAGACCGAGACCTGGGGTCTCAAGAACCTCGCCTACAAGATCGACCGCAACCGCAAGGCGCACTTCGTGCTGCTCAACATCGAGGGGCCCGGCTCGGTCGTCGCCGAGCTCGAGCGCCAGACGCGGATCAACGAGGACGTGATTCGGTACCTCACCGTGCGCGTCGACGAGCACGAGAGCGGCCCCAGCGTGATGATGCGCAAGGGCGACCGCGACCGCAAGCCGCGCCGCGACCGCGAAGGGGAGCGCGACTGATGGCCCGCCCGTTTTTCCGCCGCCGCAAGTCCTGCCCGTTCTCGGGCAAGAACGCGCCGAAGATCGATTACAAGGACGTGCGCCTGCTGCAGGGCTTCATGTCCGAACGCGGCAAGATCGTCCCCAGCCGCATCACCGCCGTTTCGGCCAAGAAGCAGCGCGAGCTCGCCCAGGCGATCAAGCGTTCGCGCCAGATCGGCCTGCTTCCCTACATCGTGAAGTAAGGAGCGCGAGATCATGGATATCATCCTGCTCGAACGCGTCGCCAATCTCGGCGCCATGGGCGATGTCGTGACCGTGAAGGACGGCTACGCGCGCAACTTCCTGCTGCCGCAGAAGAAGGCGCTGCGCGCCAACGAAGCGAACCGCAAGGTCTACGAGGCCAACCGCGAGCGCCTGGAAAAGGAAAACGCCAGCCGCCGCGGCGATGCCGAGAAGGCGGGCGAGAAGCTCGAAGGCGCGGAGATCGTGCTGATCCGCTCCTCGTCGAATGCCGGCCAGCTCTACGGCTCGGTCAACGTGCGCGACGTGGTCAGCGGCCTCGAGGCCGCTGGGCACAAGGTCGACAAGCGCCAGGTCGTGATGGGTCATCCGATCAAGACGCTCGGCATCCACGATGTGACCATCGCGCTGCACCCGGAAGTGCACGTGACGGTGAAGGCCAACGTTGCCCGTTCGGACGACGAAGCCGAGCTCCAGCGCCAGGGGGTCGACGTGATCGGCGCGATGGCGGCGGACGAGCGCGCCGAGAGCGAAGGCTTCACCGAAGCCGTGGATCCGAGTCTCGAACCCGGCGAGATCCCCGCCGATCTGCTCGAAGAGCGGGCGGCCGACAGGGGCTGAACTCACTCCGTGCCGAAATCGAGGGGCGCCGGACAACCGGC